>NZ_JBGCBY010000026.1:0-123855 GCF_041262165.1 Streptacidiphilus sp. MAP12-16 | reverse complement strand
TCCAGCGCCGCCTTCTGATTGATGAACTCGCTTCGCTCGCTCATGTGCCCACCTCGCTACGCTCGGCGGGGCCTTCGTCCAGCGCCGCCTTCTGACTGATGAACTCGCTTCGCTCGCTCATGCCTGGTCCTCCTTCTTGTCGAAGTCGAGGGGTGCGGTGTCGAGCGCGCGCGGGGCGTCGCCGGGGGCGTCGTCCTCGGCGGCGGGGCGACGGAGCAGGGCGACGGAACCGGAGACCGTGGTGATCTTCAGTTTGCCGGTGCCCCGGCCAAGGGTGCCGCTGATCTGCTTGGCCCCCCAGGCCCCGCCGACGTGCAGCTCCTCGAAGGCGCTCGAGACGTCCCCGCTGGTGGTGTTGGCGTGGACCTCGGCGTCGGTGGGTGCGGGGATGCGCACGGCGACCTCGCCGGAGACGTTGTTGAGGCTCACGTCGGTGTCGTTGTCGTGGGCGAGGTCCACGGTCATCGCGCCGCTGACGGAGTTGGCCTTGAGCTTGCCGCTGGTGCCCTCGAACACGGTGAGCTCGCCGGACACCGTGTTGACCTTGAGGTCGCCGGAGACCGACTGCGCCCGCACGCTACCGGAGACGGTGTTGGCGTCAACCGGGCCGGCCAGCCGCACCAAGGTGGTCGAGCCGCTGGCGCTGTGCACGGTCACCGGCGCTGTGACGCCGGAGATGACGGTGTCCGAGGAGGCGGACCCGAGCTCGATCCGGGTGCGCGCGGGAACCGCGAGGGAGACCACGGCACGTCGCTTGCTGCGCCACTGGCCGACGAAGTGGGAGAGCGACTTCCAGGAGAAGTCCTTCCAGCTCAGGTCGTCGTAGGAGACGGTGAGCTCGCCCCGGTCGAGGGTGACCTGCAGCGGTGGGCCCTCGATCTCGGTCACTTCCAGCCGGGCCGGGCCCTCGGCGGCGACGACATTGACGGCACCCGCGACGGTGCGTACCCGCAGCCGGGTGACCTCGGTGTCGAAGGTGAGCTTCTCTGGTGCGCTGACGGTCCACTGCTCGGACATGCCGGACTCCCCGATAGGTTGACGAGGACGCGCTATGTATCGCGTCCTCTGCTATTCACGTTATATCGTGTCGCTGGGAAGTCAAGCGGTCGCGACCCTGCTGTTCCTGGACCCTGCCGTTCCTCGGCCTGCCGTTCCGGAAGCCGCTACTCCTCGTCCTCGACGTCGTCCAGGCGGGCGAGCCAGGTCGCCAGGCGCTCGACCGGCACCTCGAACTCGGGGTTGAGGTCGACGAACTCCTGCAGCCGGTCGGCCAGCCAGTCGAAGCTGACCTCCTCCTCGCCGCGCCGGCTCTGCAGCTCCTCGATGCCTCGGTCGGTGAAGTACACGAGTGGATCTCCTGATCGGGGGTGTGGGGAGGGCCCGGCCCCCCTCCACGAGGGAGGGGTGCCGGGCCCGGGTGGATCTCAGACCGTCAGATCGAGTAGACGTCCTCGATCAGCTGCGCCTGCTCCGCCGCGTGCCGCTTGGCCGAGCCGACCGCCGGGGCGGAGGAGGACGGGCGGGCGACGCGGCGCAGCCTGGAGCTGTTGGCGTTGCGGCCGACGACCACGTCCAGGTGGTCCACCAGGTTGAGCGCGATGAACGGCCACGCGCCCTGGTTGGCCGGCTCTTCCTGGGCCCAGACGTACTGGACGTCCCCGCCGTAGCGCTGCAGCTCCTCCTGGAGCTCGGCGATCGGCAGCGGGTAGAGGCGCTCGACGCGGACGATCGCGGTGTCGGTGATGCCGCGCTCGGTCCTGGCCGCCTCCAGGTCGTAGTAGAACTTGCCCGCCGTGATGACGACCTTGCGGACGTTCGCCGGGTCGACCGTGGAGTCGCCGATCACCGGGCGGAAACCGCCGGTGGTGAACTCATCCGCCTTGGACGCCGCGCTCTTCAGACGCAGCATCGACTTCGGGGTGAAGACGATCAGCGGCTTGTGGTGCGGGTTGTGGACCTGCCACCGGAGCAGGTGGAAGTAGTTCGACGGCAGGGTCGGCTGAGCGACGGTCATGTTCTTGTCCGCGCACAGCTGCAGGAAGCGCTCGATGCGGGCGGACGAGTGGTCCGGGCCCTGGCCCTCGTAGCCGTGCGGCAGCAGCAGGGTGACCCCTGAGGTCTGGCCCCACTTGGCCTCGGCGGAGGTGATGAACTCGTCGACGATGGTGGCGGCGCCGTTGACGAAGTCGCCGAACTGGGCCTCCCAGGCGACCAGGGCGTTCGGGCGCGCCAGCGAGTAGCCGTACTCGAAGCCCATCGCCGCGTACTCACTGAGCAGCGAGTCGTAGATGGTGTAGCGGGCCTGGTCCTCGGTCAGGTACAGCAGCGGGGTGTAGTCCTCGCCGGTGACCCGGTCCACCAGCACAGCGTGGCGCTGGCCGAAGGTGCCGCGGCGGCTGTCCTGGCCGGCCAGCCGGACCGGGTGACCCTCCATCAGCAGCGAGCCGATGGCGAGGGTCTCGCCCATGGCCCAGTCGATGGTGCCGTCCTCGATCATCGCGGCACGGCGCTGCAGCTGCGGGAGCAGTCGCGGGTGGACCGTCAGCCAGTCCGGCAGCGCGACCTGGGACTCGGCGATGCGCTTGACCATCTCCTGGGAGATGGCGGTCTGCAGGGAGACCGGGAAGTCCGCCTGCGGGCGCTCGCTGGTCGTCGGGGCGGGTGTCGAGTTGGCCTCGCGGACCTCGGCGAACACCTTCTCCAGCTGGTCCTGGTAGTCCTTGAGCGCCTGCTCGGCCTCCTCGACGGTGATGTCTCCGCGACCGATCAGGCCCTCGGTGTAGAGCTTGCGCACCGAGCGCTTCTTGTCGATCAGGTCGTACATCAGCGGCTGGGTGAACGAGGGGTTGTCGGCCTCGTTGTGACCGCGGCGGCGGTAGCAGATGAGGTCGATGACCACGTCCTTGCTGAACGCCTGGCGGAACTCGAAGGCGAGCCGCGCGACGCGGACCACGGCCTCCGGGTCGTCGCCGTTCACGTGGAAGATCGGGGCCTCGATCATGCGGGCCACGTCCGTGCAGTACATGGACGACCGCGAGGCGGCCGGGGCGGCGGTGAAACCGACCTGGTTGTTGATCACCACGTGCACGGTGCCGCCGGTGCGGTAGCCGCGCAGCTGCGACATGTTCAGGGTCTCCGCGACGACGCCCTGGCCGGCGAAGGCCGCGTCACCGTGGATCTGCACGGCGAGGACGTCGAACGAGTCGCCAGCTTTGTCGAGGATGTCCTGCTTGGCGCGGACGATGCCCTCGACGACCGGGTCGACCGCCTCCAGGTGCGAGGGGTTGGCGGCCAGCGACACCTTGATGGTCTCGCCGTCGATGCCGGTGAAGGTGCCCTCGGAGCCCAGGTGGTACTTGACGTCGCCGGAGCCGTGCATCGACTTCGGGTCCAGGTTGCCCTGGAACTCCCGGAAGATCTGCGCGTAGGACTTGCCGACGATGTTGGCCAGGACGTTCAGCCGGCCGCGGTGGGCCATGCCGATCACGGCCTCCTGCAGCTTCGCCTCGGCGGCGGAGTCCAGAACGGCGTCGAGCAGCGGGATGACGGACTCGCCGCCCTCCAGCGAGAAGCGCTTCTGGCCGACGTACTTGGTCTGCAGGAACGTCTCGAACGCCTCGGCGGCATTGAGGCGGCGCAGGATCCGCAGCTGCTCCTCGCGCTCGGGCTTGTCGTTGCCGCGCTCGAGCCGGGCCTGGATCCAGCGGCGCTGCTTGGGGTCCTGGATGTGCATGTACTCGACGCCGATGGTGCGGCAGTACGAGTCGCGCAGCACGCCCAGGATGTCACGCAGCTTCATCATGGTCCGGCCGGCGAAGCCGCCGACCGCGAACTCGCGCTCCAGGTCCCACAGGGTCAGGTCGTGGCCCTGGACGTCCAGGTCGGGGTGCTTGCGCTGCTTGTACTCCAGCGGGTCGGTGTCGGCCATGAGGTGGCCGCGGACCCGGTACGAGTGGATCAGCTCCAGAACGCGGGCGGTCTTGTTGACCTCGTTGTCGTGGCTGATGTCCACGTCGGTGGCCCAGCGGACCGGCTCGTAGGGGATCCGCAGCGACTGGAAGATCTGGTCGTAGAAGTCGCCCTGGCCCAGCAGCATCTGGTGCATGGTCCGGAGGAACTCGCCGGACTGCGCGCCCTGGATCACTCGGTGGTCGTAGGTCGAGGTCAGCGTCATGACCTTGGACACGCCCAGGCGGGACAGGGTCTCCTGGGACGATCCCTGGAACTCGGCCGGGTACTCCATCGAGCCGACGCCGAGGATCGTGCCCTGACCGGGCATCAGCCGCGGCACGGAGTGGACCGTGCCGATGCCGCCCGGGTTGGTCAGCGAGCAGGTGACGCCGGAGAAGTCGTCGACCGTCAGCTTGTTGGTACGGGCGCGGCGGACGATGTCCTCGTAGGCTTGCCAGAAGCCGAAGAAGTCGAGGGTCTCCGCCTTCTTGATGGCGGCGACGACGAGTTGCCGCTCGCCGTTGGGCTTGGTGAGGTCGATCGCCAGGCCGAGGTTGATGTGGTCGGGCTTGACCAGGAAGGGCTTGCCGTCCTTCTCCGCGAAGCTCTGGTTCATCGCCGGCATGGCCTTGATCGCCTGCACCATGGCGTAGCCGATGATGTGGGTGAAGGAGACCTTGCCGCCACGGGCGCGCTTGAGGTGGTTGTTGATCACGATGCGGTTGTCGATCAGCAGCTTCGCCGGGACGGCGCGCACGCTGGTCGCGGTAGGCACCGAGAGTGAGGCGTCCATGTTCGCGACGATCCGGGCGGAGGGGCCCTTGAGGGCGATCAGCTCGGGACCGGTGGGGGCGACGGGGGACGTCACGTTCTTGCTGTCCTTAAGGGCGTCGGCCGGTTCGGCCGGGGTGGAGTGCGCGGGCCGGCCGGGCGCGGGCGGAGCTGCGGGCTTCGGCGGCACGACGGCGGGGGGTGCGACGGCGGGCGGCACGACGGCGGGGGGTGCGGCAGCCACGGGGGCTGCGGCGGGTGCGGGCGTCGGCGGGACTGCTTCGACGGTCGCGGGGGACGCTGCCGGGGTCGAGGGGGCCGCGGCGGTCTGCGGTGCCGCCGTCACCTCGGCTCCGGCGGGGGCACCCGCTGCGGCGCTCTTGCCGGCGCCGGCTTTGTAGTCTGCGAAGAAATCCCACCAGGCGCGGTCTACTGAGTTCGGGTCCTGGAGGTACTGCTGGTAGATCTCGTCGACCAGCCACTCGTTGGGGCCGAACCCTGCTGTCGGGTCGGCGCCGGGACCGGTGTGCACCGGGTCCTGTTCTGTGGCGGTCGAGCTGTTCGAGGTATGGGGGGACTGTGGCGACACGGCGGCAACCGCCCTCTTCCGCTTCCTTAAGGATGGTGGACAGCGGATGCCAAGGCTACGCCCCCGATGCCTGTCTGCGCAGGTCCCGCCCCCCGGTCGTCGCCCAGATCACAGTGCGGGCGCTGAGTTTGGCCGGAAAGGCACGTTAGGGATCGGTCGTTATGGGGGATAACGAGTAGCTGTTCGCCTGAGGCAAGTGTGACAAAAGCAGACAAGATAGCCAATGTTGCGATCCTGGGCGGAGCACTACGGGCAATTGTCCCAAGTCTGTCCCAGTCGGACACGATCCGGACGGGCCCCGGCGCGCACGTGCTTCGGACGGAGCTCGGACGGAGCTCAGACGGAGCTTCTGGGCCCGCTCCTGGTGGAGCTCCGCGGAGCGCGCGGGCCGGGGAGGGTGATCCGGATCAGGCAGCCCAGCGGGGAGTCGGCGACCGCGATCGTGCCGCCGTGCAGGTCCACCGCCCAGCGGGCGATGGCCAGGCCGAGGCCGGTGCCGCCGTCGCTGCCGGGACCCTGCGCGGTCGGGCCGCTGCCCCGGCTGAAGCGCTCGAACACGCGGTGGCGGTCCTCGGGGCGGATGCCGGGCCCCTGGTCGGCGACCTCGAGCAGCAGTCCCCGCCCGGCGTCCGCGCGCGCCCGCACGGTCACCGTGCCGTCCTTGGGACTGTGCCGGCAGGAGTTGTCGACCAGGTTGGCCACCACCTGGTGCAGCCGTTCCTGGTCGGCGACGGCGGTCAGGCCGGGGGAGACGTCCAGGGCCAGCGCGACGTCATGGCGTCGCCGACTCGCGCCGCCGGAGGTCGATCCGTCGACGGTCAGCCCGCGCAGCACTCCGGCCAGGAAGGGCTCCACGCCGAACTCCCGGGCGTCCAGGAAGGCGACCCCGTCCGCGATCTTGGACAGGTCGAGCAGGTGGGCGACCAGCCGGCCCAGGCGTTCGGTCTGCTCCAGAGCGGCGGTCATGGTGGCCGGTTCCGGGCGGACGACCCCGTCGACCACGTTCTCCAGGACGGCCCGCAACGCGGCGATGGGCGTGCGCAGCTCGTGCGAGACGTTGGCGACCAGCTCGCGGCGCTGCCGGTCGGCCGCCTCCAGGTCGCCCGCCATGGTGTTGAAGGCGGTGGCGAGCTCGCCCACCTCGTCCCGCGAGGTGGCCCGCACCTGGCGGCTGTAGTCGCCCGCAGCCATGGCGCGGGCGGCGGCGGTCATCTCCCGCAGCGGCGCGGTCATTCCATGCGCCAGCAGCTGGGTGATCAGCAGCGAGGCGACGACCGAGAAGATCATGACGATGCGGATCTGGGTGTCCGAATTCAGCGCCATCACTACCATCAGGGTGGAGATGCCCACCGAGGTGATCACCAGGACGGCCAGTTTGGCCTTGATCGACCGCAGCGGGTCCAGCGGGCGCAGGTCCGCCCAGACCCGGCCGGCCGCGCGGCGCAGCGGGCCCGGACTGCGCGGGAGCTCGTCGGTCCGGTCCAGTGGTGGCAGGCCCCTGCTGTTCCCCGGATCCTGGGTCACGGTGTCGGAGCCTCCAGGGCATAGCCGACGCCGTGCACGGTGCGGATCCAGTTCGCGCCGATCTTCCGGCGGAGCGCCTTCACATGGCTGTCGACGGTGCGGGTGCCGGAGGCGTCGGTCCAGTCCCAGACCTCGGCGAGCAGCTGCTCACGGGTGAGCACCGCGCGCGGCTGCTGGGCGAGACAGGCCAGCAGGTCGAACTCGGTCGGGGTGAGGTGCACGTCTCCGCCGCCGACCCGGACCCGGCGCTGGACGTGGTCGATCTCGAGTTCGCCGAGCCGCAGCGTGCCGCCGACCGGGGTGCGCGCGGCGAGCTGGGCGCGCTCGACCCGGCGCAGCAGCACATTGACCCGGGCCGCGAGCTCGCGCATGGAGAAGGGCTTGGTCATGTAGTCGTCGGCGCCGACGCCGAGGCCGACCAGCAGATCCGTCTCGTCGTCACGCGCCGTGAGCATCAGTACCGGGACCGGGCGGTGCGCCTGGATCCGGCGGCAGACCTCCAGACCGTCGAATCCGGGCAGCATCACGTCCAGCACGACCAGGTCGGGCTGCCAGGTCTGGAAGCAGTCCACGGCGGTCGGGCCGTCGTGGGACACCGCCACCCGGAAGCCCTCGGCGCCGAGGCGGGCGGCGATGGACTCGGCGATCGTCGGCTCGTCCTCCACGACCAGTACCCGCCGCTGCCCGCCGGGCCCGCTGGTCTCCTGTTGTTGTGCGTCCGTCACTGTCACGCCACCGCCCCCAGGGCTTTCGGGCCTGGGGCGACGGTCGCCGCACCAGCCCGCTCTGTCATGTCCGACTGTCTTGTCCGACGTCTTTCTTTCTTCACGCTGCCCGCCCCGACGAGCCCTGCGGCCCGTCACATCGGCGTCGCCGACCACCAGTCGCAGCGTACGTACTGGCGGTGTTCCCGGGGAGTCTGTCGTCCATAAACCAGCTCGGGGGGTGGCGCATGGGCGTAGACCTTACCGGCTGCCCATGACGGGTGGGATGTCAGGTACACCGTATTCGGGAAACTGCACTCCACTTTTTTCTGACGCTCCGTGAGGTCGGGCGGTGACGCGCTGCTCGCGATCCGATCGCTCAGAGCGAACAGGCCCGGGGAACACCAGGGGGGTCAATCTCCTTTAGTCCAGGTAACTCAACTTCCATGACTGGAGATAGATCATGGCTTCGACTTCCGCCTCATCGTCCGCCTCGCTGACCCTGCCGGTGCTGCCGCTCGACGACGAGGCTGTGCTGCCGGGCATGGTCGTTCCGCTGGACCTGTCCGACGCCGATGTGCGTGCGGCCGTCGAGGCCGCACAGGCGGCGGTGCGCGACAGCGGGGCGCACGCCCCCGGCATCCGTACCGTGGCCGGCGCCCGAAAGCCACGGGTCCTGCTGGTGCCCAGGATCGACGGCTCCTACGGTGCGATCGGCACCGTGGCCACGATCGAGCAGGTCGGCCGTCTCGCCGACGGCGACCCCGCGGCGCTGGTGCGCGGCGTGCGACGGGTCCGGATCGGCGCGGGCACCACCGGCCCCGGCGCGGCCCTCTGGGTCGAGGCCGTTCCGGTGGAGCAGCCGGCCCTGCCGGACCCGCTGCCGGGCGCCGTGACCGAGCTCGTCCGCGACTACAAGGCACTGACCACCACCTGGCTGCAGAAGCGCGGCGCCTGGCAGGTCGTCGACCGGGTCGCGCAGATCGAGGACGTCTCCGACCTGGCCGACAACGTCGGCTACGCGCCCTTCCTGACCGGCGAGCAGAAGGTCCAGGTGCTGGAGGAGCTGGACCCGGTCGCCCGGCTCAAGCTCTCGCTGCAGCTGCTGCGCGACCACCTCGCCGAAGAGGACGTAGCGGAGACCATCCGCAAGGACGTCCAGGAGGGCATGGAGAAGCAGCAGAAGGAGTTCCTGCTGCGCCGCCAGCTCGACGCGGTGAAGAAGGAGCTCGCCGACCTCAACGGCGACCCCGACTCCGAGGAGGAGGACTACCGCGCCCGGGTCGAGGCCGCCGACCTGCCCGAAAAGGTGCGCGACGCCGCGCTCAAGGAGGTTGACAAGCTGGAGCGGTCCTCCGACGCCTCCCCCGAGGGCAGCTGGATCCGCACCTGGCTGGACACCGTCCTGGAACTGCCCTGGAACGAGCGCTCCGAGGACGCCTACGACATCGCTGGAGCGCGGGCCGTGCTGGACGCCGACCACTTCGGGCTCGACGACGTCAAGGACCGGATCGTGGAGTACCTGGCCGTGCGCAAGCGGCGGTCCGACCGCGGCCTCGGCCTGGTCGGCGGCCGTCGCGGCGGAGCCGTGCTCGCCCTGGTCGGCCCGCCCGGCGTCGGCAAGACCTCGCTCGGCGAGTCCGTGGCCCGTGCCATGGGGCGCTCGTTCGTCCGGGTGGCGCTCGGCGGAGTCCGCGACGAGGCGGAGATCCGCGGTCACCGGCGCACCTACGTCGGCGCGCTCCCGGGGCGCATCGTCCGCGCCATCAAGGAGGCCGGGTCGATGAACCCGGTGGTGCTGCTCGACGAGATCGACAAGGTCGGCTCCGACTACCGGGGCGACCCGGCCGCCGCCCTGCTGGAGGTGCTCGACCCAGCCCAGAACCACACCTTCCGGGACCACTACCTGGAGGTCGAGCTCGACCTCTCCGACGTGGTCTTCCTGGCCACCGCCAACGTGCTGGAGGCCATCCCGGAGGCGCTGCTGGACCGGATGGAGCTGGTCCGCCTCGACGGCTACACCGAGGACGAGAAGGTCGTCATCGCCCGCGACCACCTGCTGCCCCGGCAGCTGGAGCGGGCCGGGCTCGGCGTCGACGAGGTGACGGTGGACGAGGCGGCCCTGCGCAGCCTGGCCGGCGAGTACACCCGCGAGGCGGGCGTGCGCAGTCTGGAGCGCGCCGTCGCCCGGATCCTGCGCAAGGTCGCGGCTCAGCAGGAGCTGGGCGAGACCGAGCTGCCCCGCACGGTCTCCGCAGGTGACCTGCGCGGCCTGATCGGACGACCGCACCACACCCCCGAGGCCGCACAGGAGCCCGGCGAGCGCCGTACCGCGGTGCCCGGCGTGGCGACCGGGCTGGCGGTCACCGGCGCCGGCGGCGACGTCCTCTACATCGAGGCTTCGCTGGCCGACCCGGAGACCGGCTCGACCGGACTGGCCCTGACCGGCCAGCTGGGCGATGTGATGAAGGAGTCCGCGCAGATCGCGCTGTCCTTCCTGCGCTCGCACGGCGCGGAACTGGAACTGCCGGTCACCGACCTTCGGGACCGCGGCGTCCACCTGCACGTTCCCGCAGGCGCGGTGCCCAAGGACGGCCCCAGCGCGGGCGTCACCATGACGACCGCCCTGGCCTCGCTGCTCTCCGGCCGCAAGGTCCGGCCCGAGGTCGCCATGACCGGTGAGGTGTCCCTGACCGGACGGGTGCTGCCGATCGGCGGCGTCAAGCAGAAGCTGCTCGCGGCGGACCGGGCCGGGATCACCACGGTGCTCATCCCCTCCCGCAACGAGGCCGACCTGGACGACGTCCCGGCCGAGGTGCTGGCGCGGCTGACCGTGCACCCCGTCTCCGATGTCCGGCAGGTGCTGGAGCTGGCGCTCGAATCGGCCATCTCGCTGACCAAGGCGGACCTGTCCAGCCCGGCGGGGGAGGCCTCGCTCGCCGCCTGACAGCAGTCGCCGTGGAACCGTCGCACAGAGGGGGCCGTCCCTGTTCGGGACGAGACCTGCGAGAATGCGACGGTTCTGACGGCGACTGGGTTGGGTGGTTTCGGGCGATGGGCGCACGACGAGGAGCGGGGGCCAGGTCCACCAGGGGCTCCGTGTCCGGTGGGGCCCCCGGTTCTGCCGGGGGCACCGGGTCCAACCGGGATTCCGGGCGACGGCGCAACCTGGAGCTGGTGCTGCTGCTCTTCGCGATCGCCGCCTGCGGCCTGGGCGACGCCGACGCCGAGTTCGCCCTGCACGGCTCGCTGCCGGGCGGCTTCGCACTCCAGGTCGGCAGCATGGCCGCGCTCGCGCTGGTGGCGCACCTGGTCGTACGGCGCTGGGCGGCCTACGCGGACCCGCTGATCCTGCCGATCACGGTGCTCCTCAGCGGGGTCGGACTGCTGATGATCCATCGGCTGGACTACTCCTACACGCGGATCTACGGGAAGAACGCCGTCGTCTTCGGGCCCGGCCAGATCCAGTGGCTGGTCATCGGAACTGCCGCCTTCATCGGCTGCGTGATAGCGATCAAGCACCACCGGGTGCTGCAGCGCTACACCTACGTACTGATGGCAGGCGCGCTGGTGCTGCTCATGGCCCCGGCCTTCTTCACCGGCGACGTCAACGGAGCCAAGCGGTGGATCCGGCTCGGCGGCCTCTCCGTCGAACCCGACGAGTTCACCAAGATCGCCATCATTGTCTTCTTCGCCAGCTACCTCATGGCCAACCGGGATGCGCTCGCCCTGGTGGGGCGGAAGGTGTGGGGCGTCAGCCTGCCCAGGGGGCGCAACCTCGGACCGATCATCGCGATCTGGGCGGTCAGCATGATGGTGCTGATCTTCGAGGTGGACCTCGGTACCTCGCTGATCGTTTTCGGCATCTTCATCGTGATGCTCTACATGGCCACCGAGCGCACCGGGTGGGTCGTCGTCGGCACGCTGATGGCGGCGGGCGGCGCCTTCGTCGTCGGGTCACTGTCGCCGCACGTCGGCGGCCGCGTCGCAGCCTGGCTGCACCCCATGGACATCTTCCTGCCGGCGAACCAGCGCCCGCCGGGTGTCATCTCCGACCAGCCGGCGCAGGCGCTCTTCGCGCTCGGCCACGGCGGCTTCCTCGGCACCGGGCTCGGGCAGGGCCAGCCGTGGCTGATCGGGTCCGCGGGCCGCAGTGACTGGATTCTCGCCACGTTCGGCGAGGAGCTCGGCACCGCCGGGATCATGGTGCTGCTGCTGCTCTACATCGTGCTCGCCGAGCGCAGCATGCGCGCCGCGATCCGGCTCTCCGACCCCTTCGGCAAGCTGCTGGCGGGCGGCCTCGGTGCGGCGCTGATCCTGCAGGTGTTCGTCGTCGCCGGCGGCGTGGTCGGACTCATCCCCGAGACCGGCAAGGCGCTGCCGTTCCTGGCCCAGGGCGGTTCGTCGATGGTGGCCAACTGGCTGATGGTCGCTCTGATGATCAAGCTCAGCGACGCGGCGGGACGAGCGGACCTGGAGCCCGCCCCGGACCCGGCGGAGACGCTGACGATCTCGGCGGAGGAGATCGCGCAGGCGCGGGCGGAGATGGAGCTGTAGCGAGGAGGGGGCTCGGCCGCCCGCGGCCCTGCCACCTGCGGTCAGCGGAAGATGCCGGTGTGGCCGAGTGAGTAGCGGCCGGGTTGGGGGTAGACGCACAGGCCGTGGGGTCCTTCGCCGACCGGGATGCGGGCGATGAGGTGGCCGTCGGCTGTGGAGATCGCGTAGACCTCGGCGTTGTAGCGGCCGGACAGCCACAGCACGGTGCCGTCTGCGGAGACGCCGCCCATGTCGGGGCTGCCGCCGCCGGGGATCTGCCATTTGTGGACCAGGGCGCCGGTGGTGAAGTCCAGGACGGAGATCGAGCCCTCGCCGCGGTTGGAGATGTACAGGTTTTTGGAGTCGCGGCTGACGTAGAGTCCGTGCGCGCCGGCACCGGTTCTGAGCAGTGTCGGGGTGGAGAAGGCGTCGCCGTTCAGTTCCCAGACGCCGTTCGCCATCATGTCGGCGACGTACCAGATCTTGCCGTCGGGGGAGATCTTGACGTCCTGTGGCATGGAGCCGTTGAAGGGGAGTCGCTGTTTGGCGATGACCTCCATCTTGGCGGTGTCGACCTTGAGCAGGTCTCCGGAGAACTCGCAGGAGACGATGAAGTACTTGCCGTCGGGTGAGAAGTCGGCGTGGTTCACTCCGGCGCACTGGGACGGTACGGACTTGACGACCTGCATGGTGTGGGCGTCGCGGAACACCAGGGCCCGGTCGTTGGAGGCCATCACCACCGCGTACTTGCCGTCCGGGGTGAAGTAGAGGTTGTAGGGGTCGTGGACGTCGACCGGTTGTCCCTGTTTGCCGGTGGCCGGGTCGATGGGGGTGAGGCTGTTGCCGAGGTCGTTGTTGACCCACAGCGTCTTCAGGTCCCAGGAGGGGACGACGTGTTGGGGTTGGTGGCCGACCTGGAGCGTCTGGACGACTTGGTAGGTGGCCGGGTCGATGACGCTGACCGTGTCGGAGAGCGTGTTGGGGACGTAGATCCGGGTGGGGAAGTTGCGGACCACGGGGGAGAGCGCGCCGGGGCGGTCGGCGGCGTAGACGTCCGTGGGTGACAGCGGCGGCGGCATACCGGGCAGGTAGGCGTCCGCGCTCGCGGGCCAGGCGCTCGGGGGCCAGGCGGTCGTGGAGCCGGCCGAGGCGCCGGCGCCCGGCGCGGAGCCCTTCGCGAGCGCCCGGTTCTGGTCGCCGCCGGTGGTGGAGCAGGCCGAGGCGATCAGCAGGGCGCAGGCGGACAGCGCGGCGGCCGCGGACAGCGGCAGCAGCCGACGGCGGGAGAGAAGCGGCGGCGGGGAGGTCGAGGGTGGCATCAGCTGAGCAGCTCCGAGGTTGTGACCGCGCGGAGACCGCGCTGGTGCAGGCCGTCGAGGATCGCGGGCAGCGCGGTGACCGTTCCGGTGTGCCCGAAGTGCAGACTGACCACGGATCCCGGCTGCACGGCGGCGAGTACGGTACGGCTCACGGCGGGCGCGCCGGGGTCGGTGTAGTCGAGCGAGTCCAGGTCGTAGCCGAGGCAGTGCCCGTAGCCCGCGCGCCGGGCCTGCGCGGCGACGGTGGGCGTGCAGTCCTGCGCCTGGGAGGGCCGGAACCAGCGGCCGACCGATCCGGTGAGCTGTTTGAGCCGGTCGGCGCAACGGGCGATCTCGGCGTAGGCCTGGTCCGCGCTCAAGGTGGAGATGGCGAGGTGGTTCTGGGTGTGGTTGCCGAGCTCGTGCCCGCCGTCCAGGACGCGCCGGGCCATCGCGGGCTGTGCGTCCAGCCAGCTGCCGACCGCCATCACGGTGACCCGGGCCCCGGCCCGTTCGGCCTCGGCGAGCAGGGCGGAGGCGATCTTCGGGTCGCCCTGGCCGTGGAAGGTGAGGGCGACCAGCGGT
This sequence comes from Streptacidiphilus sp. MAP12-16, assembly GCF_041262165.1. NCBI lineage: Bacteria > Bacillati > Actinomycetota > Actinomycetes > Kitasatosporales > Streptomycetaceae > Streptacidiphilus > Streptacidiphilus sp. MAP12-16. The sequence continues at coordinate 109,897 of NZ_JBGCBY010000026.1, read as the reverse complement.
CTGCTCCGCGGGCCGGTGCTGATCTCGAAGGGGAGCCCGGCGGCGAGCGGGGGAGCCGCGTCGGCGTTCGCCGGCGCGGATGCGGCACCGGCCGCGCCGGTGGCCGCGCCGGCTGTCGCGGACGCGGTGGGGGCGTGCGGCGCGGTTGCGGGCGCTGCGCTGTCCGAGCAGGCGGAGGCCAGCGAGCCGGCAGCTCCGATGGCCGCCATGCGCAGCAGTCCGCGACGGTCGAAGGGGGTCACTGCATGAACTCTAGGGTCGCCTGCCTGCTCCCGCGCGGCGAACGCATCCGCCCGGAACGTACAGTCCGGAACGTACAGTGGCGGACGGTCGGTGGGAGCTGGATCGGCGAAAGGCGGAGCGGTGCAGCTGGGGCGTGCGGAACTGTCGTACGGGGTGCCGGGACTGAGGGTCGCCCTGGGCGACGACGGCATCGCGGTGCTGACGCTCGACCGCGCCGAGAAGCGCAACGCGCTGACCCGCGAGATGTGGGCGGCGCTGCCGGGGCTGCTGCGGCGGCTCGCGACGGAGCCGGGTCTGCGGGTGCTGCTGGTCACCGGCGCGGGCGGGACCTTCAGCGCGGGCGCGGACATCGCGGAACTGCAGGGCGTGTACGCGGATCCGGACTCGGCGGACGCCTACCACGCCGTCAACGTGGTCGCCGAGGAGGCGCTCGCGGCCTTTCCGCACCCGACGATCGCGGTGGTGCGGGGTGCCTGCGTGGGCGGCGGCTGCCAGCTCGCCGTGGCCTGCGACCTGCGCTTCGCCGCGCCCGACGCACGGCTGGGGATCACCCCCGCGAAGCTCGGCATCGTCTATCCGGCGGTGCCGACGGTGCGGTTGGCACGGCTGCTGGGCCCGGCGCGGGCGAAGTACCTGCTGTACTCGGGCGAGCTGGTGACGGCGGATCAGGCGCTGGGGTACGGGCTGGTGGAGGTGGTGGCCGCGGACGTGGAAACCCGGGCACTGGAGTACGCCCGCACCCTGGCCTCCCGCTCCGCGCAGACCCAGGGCGCGGTGAAGGCGGTGGTCACGGCGGAGACCGAGGGCGGCGACCCGCAGGCGGCGGTGGCGTCGTGGGAACGGGCGTCCCGTACGGCGCCGGACGTGGCGGAGGGGCTGGCGGCGTTCCTGGAGCGCCGCACGCCGCAGTTCTGACGCTCCGCCATTCGGGGCCTGCGTCCGGCTCGGCCGGCCCGGGCCTGCGCCCGGAGTGATCAAACGGGCGTGCGCACCTCGAAGATCGCGAGGTGCGCACGCCCGTTTGCGTCGGATGTCGGTGTGCCGGATGCCGGTGTGTCAGATGCCGAGCAGGTGGTCCAGGGCCAGCTGGTCCAGCTGTTCGAAGGCCATGCCGCGCTCGGCCGCCGCGTCCGCGTCGAACTGCTCGAAGGCGGTGGGGTCGGCGAGGAGGTCGGCGAGGCTCTCGCCGGCGGCGAGGGTGGGCTGCGCCAGCTCGTCCAGCCGGGAGGCGCGCAGGGCCTGCTGGACCGCCGGGTCGGCCCGGAAGGCCGCCGCCTTCGCCTTGAGGGCCAGGTAGTTGCGCATGTTCCCGGCGGCGGAGGCCCAGACGCCGTCCATGTCCTCGGTACGCGGGGGCTTGAAGTCGAAGTGCCGCGGGCCGGAGTAGTCGGACGACTCGAGCAGGTCGACCAGCCAGAACGCCTGGCGCAGGTCGCCCGCGCCGAAGCGCAGGTCCTGGTCGTACTTGATGCCCGACTGGCCGTTGAGGTCGATGTGGAACAGCTTGCCGTGCCACAGGGCCTGGGCGATGCCGTGCGGGAAGTTGAGGCCCGCCATCTGCTCGTGGCCGACCTCCGGGTTGAGCCCGACCCGGTCCGCGTGCTCCAGGGAGTTGATGAACGCGAGCGCGTGGCCGATGGTGGGCAGCAGGATGTCGCCGCGCGGCTCGTTGGGCTTGGGCTCGATGGCGAAGCGAATGTCGTACCCCTGCGATACAACGTAGTCACCGAGGAGGTCGAATGCCTCCTTGAGGCGGTCGAGTGCGGTCCGGACGTCCTTGGCGGCGCCGGACTCGGAGCCCTCACGCCCGCCCCAGGCGACATAGGTGGTGGCGCCTAGCTCGGCGGCGAGGTCGATGTTGCGGACGGTCTTGCGCAGCGCGTAGCGGCGGACGTCCCGGTCGTTGGCGGTGAAGGCGCCGTCCTTGAAGACCGGGTGGGTGAAGAGGTTGGTCGTCGCCATCGGCACCTTCATGCCGGTGGCGTCCAGGGCCTGGCGGAAGCGCTTGATGTGGCTCTCGCGGTCGCCGGCGGAGGAGCCGAACGGGATCAGGTCGTCGTCGTGGAAGGTCACGCCGTGGGCGCCGAGCTCGGCCAGGCGGTGCACGGACTCGACTGGGTCGAGGGCCGGGCGGGTGGCGTCGCCGAAGGGGTCGCGGCCCTGCCAGCCGACGGTCCAGAGGCCGAAGGTGAAGCGGTCGGCGGGGGTGGGGGTGAGGTCGGTCATCAGAGCGGCTCCAGGGCGGGAGAAATCTGCAGGGCTATTCGTCATGGCACTAAACAAATTAGTATCAGGAAGCCGGGAGGGGAAGACCCCGGCCACACGAAGGAGGAATCCGTGCAGGTCGTCATCGGGATCGACAGCTCCACACAGTCGACCAAGGCGCTCGCCGTGGACGCGGACACGGGCGCCGTGCTGGGCGAGGGCCGCGCCGCGCACACCGTCAGCGGAGGCGCGGGGCGGGAGAGCGATCCCCGCGAGTGGTGGCGGGCGCTCGGCGAGGCCGCGGCGCTGACCGGGTACGCCGGGCAGGCGGCGGCCGTGTCCGTCGGCGGGCAGCAGCACGGCCTGGTGACCCTCGACTCGGCGGGTGAGTCGATCCGCCCCGCGCTGTTGTGGAACGACGTCCGTTCGGCCCCGCAGGCGGCGGCCCTGGTCGCCGCCCGGGGCCGGGAGACCTGGGCGCGGCGGGCCGGGAGCGTCCCCGGGGCTTCGTTCACCGCGCCCAAGTGGGCCTGGCTTCGCGAGAACGAGCCGGAGGCCGCGGCGCGGACCGCCGCCGTGCGGCTGCCGCACGACTACCTGACGGAGCGGCTGACCGGGGTGGCCGCGACGGATCGCGGAGACGCCTCCGGGACGGGCTGGTGGACGCCCGAGGGCTACGACCTGGAGCTGCTGCACGGACTGGGACTGGACACCGCGATGCTGCCGGTGGTCGTGGAACCGGGGAAGGCGGTCGGAGAGGTCCTGCCCGGCACGGTGTTTCGAGCTGGGGCGCTGGTCGCCTCCGGGACGGGCGACAACATGGCGGCGGCGCTGGGACTGGGGCTCGTGCCCGGCATACCGGTGCTCAGCCTGGGGACCTCGGGCACCGTCTACGCCGTGACCCGCGGGCGCCCCGCCGACGCCAGCGGCACCGTCTGCGGATTCGCCGACGCCCTGGACCAGTGGCTGCCGCTCGCCTGCACGCTCAACTGCACCCAGGCCGTGGACCGGGTGGCCACCCTGCTGGGCCGGGACCGGGAGGCGGTGGAGCCAGGCGGCAGCGCGGTGGTGCTGCCGTACTTCGACGGCGAGCGCACGCCCGACCTGCCCTACGCCTCCGGCCTGCTGCACGGGCTGCGGCACGACACGACACCCGGCCAACTGCTCCAGGCCGCCTACGACGGGGCGGCGTACTCGCTGCTCGCGGCGTTGGAGCAGGTGCTCCAGGCGGGTGGGGAGAGCCTGGCGGCGGACGCCGAACTGCTGCTGATCGGCGGTGGTGCGCAGGGGGCGGCATGGCAGAACACCATGCGGCGGCTGTCCGGGCGGCCGGTGCGGATGCCGGCGGCACGGGAACTGGTCGCACTCGGGGCGGCGGCCCAGGCGGCCGCCCTGCTCACGGGTGAGCGTGCGGACGAGATCGCCCGGCGCTGGGGCGGCGCCCAGGGCCCGCTGCTGGAGCCTCTGGTGAGGGACGACGACACGCTGGTTCGAATCGCAGATACCCTGCAGCGATCCGAGAAGCTGTTCGAGTCCTGAGACACCGCCCAGCCACACCGCCCTGAGACCACGGGGGTCCCATGCCGAGTCCGAGTGAAGAGCGTCGCCCCGCGTCCCAGCAGGGCATGCGCCGCCAGAACCTGTCGGTGGTGCTCGGCACCGTGGCCGAGTACGGGCCGTTGTCGCGGGCGGACGTCGCGGCCCGTACCGGGCTGACCCGGGCAGCGGTGTCCAGCCTGGTGGTGGCGCTGCACAGGTCGGCGCTGGTGGTCGAGCTGGGCCCGGCCCCGAGCGGCCGGGTCGGGCGGCCCGGCAACGCCCTGGTCCTCAGCACCCAGGGCCCGGCCGGGCTCGGTCTCGAGGTCGGCGTGGAGCACCTGGCCGCGTGCGTGGTCGACCTCACCGGGCAGATACGGGCTCAGGCGCGCGTCGCCGCCGCCAACCGGGGGCGACCCGCCGCCGAGGCTCTGGCCGAGCTCGCCGTGCTCGCGGACGGGGTGGTCCAGCAGGCGGTAGCGCTGGGGCTGCGTCCGGCCGGGGCCGTGCTCGCCGTACCCGGGCTGGTCGACTCGGCGTCAGGAGTGGTCGTGCGCGCCGCCAACCTGGGCTGGCGCGACCTGCGGCTGCCCGAGAGCCTGCTCGGCCTGAGGCTGGAGGCGGAGAACGAAGCGAATCTCGGCGCGCTGGCCGAGCTGTGGAAGGGCGGCCCCGGGGATTTCGTGCACGTCTCGGCGGAGGCCGGAATCGGCGCGGCCCTGGTGGTCGGCGGGCGGCTGTTCCGGGGTGCGCGCGGCTTCGCCGGAGAGCTGGGGCATGTACCGGTGCATCCGGAAGGCCCCGTCTGCGCCTGCGGCGCGCGCGGCTGCCTCGAACAGTACGCGGGGGAGGAGGCGGTACTCGCCGCGGCGGGGCTCCCCGACGCGTCGGGGGACTGGGTCGCCCTGCTCGCCAAGCGCGCGGTCGAAGGGGCGGCCCCGGTGCGGGAGGCGCTGGACCAGGCGGGCTCCGCCCTGGGCACGGCGCTCGCCGGCGCCGTCAATCTGGTCGATCCGGAGGCGGTGGTGCTCGGCGGCGCCTATGCCGAACTGGGCGAGTGGTTGCTGCCGAGCATGCGCAGGGAGCTCGCGGCCCGGGTCACCGTACGCCCGTGGGACACGGACGCGCTCTCGGTGTCGACCCTCGGGCGGGGCGGGCCGCTGCTGGGTGCGGCACTGGTGACGGTCCGTCGGATCCTGGACGACCCCAGCACGGTGGGGGCCTGAGCCCACCGCGTGGGCGGGTACGGCGTCGTGTGACCGTCTTCACGCGTCCTTGCTGCCAGGAACGTGCGGGTTCGGGGGCGAGCTCGGAGACGCCGTGACCGGGCGGGCGGCGCTGGTGGCATGGGCCCGGGCTGTGGTGCGCGTGATGGTGTCCGTGGCGGTCACCAGGATCACCGCGCTAGGCGGCAGGTCCGGGGTGACGGAGCTCGCTGCGGCGGGCTGTGCGGGGTGGGGCGGCGGCGTGGGCCGATTAAGTTGTCTGTAGCAACCACCTATATTATGGTTGGCTTATTCAACGAAGTGCCGCGTCTGCGTATCGGCGCGTCCGGCAGGAAGGGGCGAAGCGATGGCCGCACAGACAGCGGAGGCAGCCCGGACGGAGAGCCCAGCGGGAGCGATGAGCCACCGCGAGATCATGGAGGCTCTGTCGGGGCTGATCCTCGGGCTGTTCGTGGCCATGCTGTCCTCCACGATCGTCACCAACGCGCTGCCGCGGATCCTCAACGACCTGCACGGCGGAGAGTCCGCGTACACCTGGATCATCGCCGGGTCGCTGCTCTCGGTCACCGCGACCACCCCGCTCTGGGGCAAGCTCGCCGACCTGGTCAGTAAGAAACTGCTGGTCCAGATATCCCTGGTGATCTACATCGGGGCATCCGCGCTGGCCGGTCTCTCTCAGAACACCGGCGAGCTGATCGCATGCCGGGTGGTGCAGGGCATCGGCGTCGGCGGGGTGGCCGCGCTGGCGCAGGTCTGCATGGCGGCGATGATCTCCCCCCGCCAGCGCGGGCGTTACAGCGGCTACCTCGGCATGGCCTTCGCCCTCGCCACGGTCAGCGGTCCGCTGATCGGCGGCGCGATCGTCGACACCTCCTGGCTCGGCTGGCGCTGGTGCTTCTACGTCTGCGTCCCCTTCGCCCTGGTGGCGATCGTCATTCTGCAGAAGACGCTGCACCTCCCCTCGGTGAAGCGGGACGTCAAGGTCGACTACCTCGGCGCGACGGTGATCGCGGCGAGCGTCACCCTGCTGCTGGTGTGGGTGACCCTGGCCGGACACAGCTACGGCTGGCTGTCCTGGCAGACTGCGGCGATGCTCGGCGGCAGCCTGGTGCTCGGGCTGCTCGCGATCCGGGTGGAGAGCCGGGCGGCGGAGCCGGTGATCCCGCTGGGCCTGTTCCGGCACCGCACGGTGACGCTCGCGATGATCGCCTCGGTGATGGTCGGGGTCGGGATGTATGGCGCGACGACTTTCCTCAGCCAGTACTTCCAGCTGGCCCGGGACAAGTCCCCGACGATGTCCGGCATCTACACCATGCCGATGGTGCTGGGCCTGGCCCTGGCCTCGACCGTCGCCGGGAAGCTGATCACCAGGACCGGCAAGTGGAGGATCTACCTGATCCTCGGCGGCGCCGCCCTCGCGGTGGGCTTCGCGTCCCTCGGTGTGCTCCGGGCCGACACCCCGTACTGGCTGATCGCGATCGGCATGACCATCGCCGGCATCGGCATCGGGACGGTCATGCAGAACCTGGTGCTCGCCGTCCAGAACACGGTCCCCGTCGCGGAGTTGGGGGCGGCCAGCTCGCTGGTCACCTTCTTCCGCACGATGGGCGGCGCGATCGGCGTGTCCGCGTTGGGGGCGCTGCTCGGCAGCCGGGTCAGCCACTACGCCACCCAGGGGCTGGCCGCAGCGCACGTACCCGCGGCTGCGGCGAGCGGGTTGAGCGGGTCCTCGATCCCGGACCTCTCGCTGGTTCCGGCACCGATCCGGCCGCTGGTGGAGAGCGCGTTCGCGCACGGCATCGCCGAGGTGTTCCTGGTCTGCGCTCCGTTCGGTCTGGCGGCGATGGTTGCCGTTTGGCTGATCAAGGAGGTGCCGCTGCACGACCGGTCGGGGGCGCAGCGCTCGGCCGCCCCGTCACCCTCCTCCGCTTCCACGTCCCCCGCCGCGGCGGCCCGGTCCGCCGTCTAGGAGGGTGCTGCCGACGCACGAAGGCCGCCCCGGCGAGAATCCGGGGCGGCCTTCGTGCGCCTGCGGGTCAGCAGCCTGCAGGGTCAGCAACCTGCAGAGTTAGCAAATAGGTGTCAGGCGCCGGCGATGAGGTACAGCCCGTAGCCGACCGCTGCGGCGCAGGCGCCGAAGCAGACCACCGCGACCGCGGTGGAGACGGCGGCGCCGCCACGGCCGGCGGCGGTGCCGCCGGCGAGGGCGGTCTCGCGGCGCGAGAGCGACGAGATGCCGAAGCTGAACGCCGCGACCACGCCGAGCGTGATGAGCAGGCTGACGCCGAAGGTGCTGCCGAGCGCGGCCCAGTTGATCTTCATGGTGGGAACTCCTGGTCGTGCGGGTTCAGGCCGCGGCGGTGGCGGCGGAGGCCGGGGCGGGCTCCAGCGGGGCGGAGAGGACGTCGACGGTGGGCTCGGCCACGACGTTGGTCGCGTCGATCGGGCGGCGGCGGGAGATCAGGTAGATCCAGCCGGACACCCCGATGCCGATGAGGGCCAGCGCGCCGACGCCCCAACTGCCCTGGTCCGCGAGCATGGTGCCGATGCCGCCCAGCGCGGCGGCGGCGGGGAGGGTGAGGCCCCAGGCGTAGGTCATCCGCCGCGCGGTGGACCAGTTGACCTGCCCGGTCGGGCCGCCCTTGCCCGCGCCCATGATGCCGCCGGAGCAGACATGGGTCGTGGACAGGCCGAAGCCCATGTGGGACGAGGTCAGGATGACGGCCGCCGAGGCGGTCTGGGCGGCGAGCCCCTGCGGGGCGGCGATCTCGGTGATGCCGCGGCCCAGCGTCCTGATGATGCGCCAGCCGCCCAGGTAAGTACCCGCTGCGATGGCCACGCCGGAGCTGAGGATCACCCAGGTGGGAGGGTTGGATCCGGGAGCCAGCACGCCGGAGGTGACCAGGGTGAGGGTGATGATGCCCATCGTCTTCTGGGCGTCGTTGGTGCCGTGTGCGAGCGAGACCAGCGAGGCGGAGGCGATCTGGCCGGCCGTGAAGCCCTTGGCGTTGACCTTCTCGTCGCCCTTGCGGGTGATCCGGTAGGCCAGCCTGGTCGCTCCCCACGCGGCGACACCGGCCACGATCGGCGAGGCGACCGCCGGAATCAGGATCTTGGTGACCACGATGTTGAAGTGCACTCCGTGCATCCCGACCGCGACCAGGGTCGCGCCGATCAGCCCGCCGTACAGGGCGTGTGAGGAGCTCGAGGGGATGCCGCGGAGCCAGGTGACCAGGTTCCAGAGGATCGCCCCGATCAGCGCCGCGAAGATCACCTGGGGCTTGATGCCCGCCTTCTCGTCGATGATCCCACCGGAGATCGTCTTGGCGACCGCCACCGACAGGAAGGCTCCTGCCAGGTTGAGCACTCCCGAGATCGCGACGGCGACCTTGGGGCGTAGCGCGCCTGTGGCGATGGAGGTGGCCATCGCGTTGGCGGTGTCATGGAAGCCGTTGGTGAAGTCGAAGGCGAGGGCCGTGATGATCACGACGGTCACCAGGAACGTGATGTGTTCCATTACCAAACAATCGTCTCAGCGGAATCGTCGTGGCTGACCGTAGGGACACTGGGTGAACGGAAAGTGAACTGACGGCCTATCTGAAGTGGCCCAGACGTGCGAAGCCGGACGAATCGGCGCTCATTGCCCTGTGGCGACTGGGTTCCGGACCGGCGGCGCTGTTCAGCAGGGCTTCCAAAGAGAGCTGTGTCACATTCATCCGGGCCTGCTTGGCTGAGAGCGCCGTGAGAATCCGCCGGGCCCCCTGCCGCTCGCAGGGAGCGCATGGAAGGATCTCCGAGGCAGGGCACGGGGTAGCGAGGGGGATTGTCGGTGCGGGGCACAGTGGCACGCGGGGTTCTGGTGGACGGACACCTGGGGACGGCGACGCGGCCGTGGTTGCGCGGGGTGTTGCGTTGCGGACTGCTGCTTGCGGCGGCGTCGCTGGCGGTACTCCCGACCGCGGGCCTGGCCGCCGCGGCGGGCAGCTCCGGCGGCTCCGGGACCGGCACGGCGGGAACGGTGCAGTCGCTCACCCAGGCCGAGGCGACCCTGCAGCCGATCCTGAACCAGCTTCACGCGACCTACCAGCAGGCCGAGGCGGCGACGCAGAAGTACGACGCGCTCGCCGAGCAACTCGTCCAGGCCCAGACCGACGACGCCGAACTGCAGGTCCTGGTCGACAACGCGCAGTCCAGCGTCGACGCGGGCACGGTGCTCGCCGGGCAGCTCGCCGCCGCCCAGTACCGCAACGGCAACCTGTCGCAGCTGGGCGAACTCCTCTTCGCCGACGACCCGCAGAAGGCGCTGCACGCCAGCGAACTGCTGTCCATGGTCGGGAAGTCGCAGGCGCTCTTCCTGGAGCAGCTCAAGTCCGACCGGGTGAACCTGGTGGCGGCGAAGAGCGCTGCCGCCGTCGCCAGGCAGCACGCCGGCGCGCTGGTAGCCGCCCAGGCCGTCCAGCGCGACGCCATCAACAAGCAGCTGGCGTCCGTCAGGCAGCTGGTCTCCTCGCTCACCGGGGTTCAGCAGCAGCAGCTGTCGCTGCTGGAGCAGAAGGACGCCAACGCCGCCCAGCTCGCGCTCCTCGCCTCCGGCATTCTCGGCAAGGACGGACTCAAGCCCTCGGCGGCGGGCGCGGCGGCGGTCGCGTACGCCTTCCAGCAGCTCGGCGCGGCCTATGTGTGGGGTGGCGTGGGGCCGTACGCGCAGGGCTTCGACTGCTCCGGCCTGACCTCGCAGGCCTGGCAGCACGCCGGGCAGCTGATCCCGCGAACCAGCGAGGAGCAGTGGGCTCAGCTGACGCATGTTCCGCTCAACGCGCTGCGCCCCGGCGACCTGATCGTCTACTTCTCCGGGGCCAGCCATGTGGCGATCTACATCGGCGGCGGCCTGGTGATCGAGGCGCCGCACACCGGTGCGTTCGTGTATGTCGCGCCGATGGCCACGGATCCGATCCTCGGCGCGGTGCGGCCGGACCCGAGCAGCCCGTCGCTGGGCTCCTACCAGCCGCCCGCGATCCCCGTCGGCGCCCAGGGACCGCAGCCGATCGGTCCCGGTCCTGCCCCGTCTCCCACGCCGACGCCCAAGCCGACGCCGACACCGACGCCCAAGCCGACCCCGAAGCCGACGCCGACCCCCACACCGAAGCCGACGCCCACGCCCGGCGGCAGCCCGACCCCCACGCCGACGCCGACTCCCTCCGGCGGGCCGAGTGCGACGCCGAGTGTCACGCCGTCCGCGGCGGCGAGCACGGCAGTCACCGCATCCGGCTCGGCCACCGCGTCCGGCTCCGCCATCGCGTCCGGCTCGGCCACCGCGGTGCCGAGCGCGGGCACGCACTGAGCCCGGGCACGCACTGAGCCCGGGTCGGCGCTGACTCGGGGCGCCCGGATCAGGCGCGAACGGCCTCGGCGCCCGAGTCCGGCGCGAAGCGGATGACCACCGACTTGGACGTGGGGGTGTTGCTGGTGTCGGCGGTGCTGTCGAGCGGCACCAGCACATTGGTCTCCGGGTAGTACGCCGCCGCGCAGCCGCGCGTGGTCGGGTAGTGCACCACCCGGAAGTGCGGCGCGCGCCGCTCCACACCGTCCGCCCACTCGCTCACCAGATCCGTGAACGCGCCCTCGGCCAGGCCGTGTTCCGCCGCGTCCTCGGGGTGCAGCAGGACGACCCTGCGGCCGTCGGTGATACCCCGGTAGCGGTCGTCCAGGCCGTAGATCGTGGTGTTGTACTGGTCGTGCGAGCGCAGCGTCTGCAGCAGCAGGCGACCCTCCGGGACCTCGGGCGCGGTCAGCTCGTTGACGGTGAAGTTGGCCTTGCCGGTCGCGGTGGGGAACGCCCGGCGGTCACGCGGGCCGTGCGGCAGGGCGAAGCCGCCCGGCTGCTTGATCTTCTCGTTGAAGTTCTCGAAGCCGGGGACGACACGGGCGATCCGGTCGCGGATGGTGCTGTAGTCGGCGGCGAAGTCCTCCCAGGGAACCGGGTTCTGCGCGCCGAGGGTGCGCCTCGCGAGCCGGCAGACGATCGCCGTCTCGGAGAGCAGGTCCTCGGCGGGCGGCTTCAGCGCGCCGCGCGAGGCGTGCACCATGCCCATCGAGTCCTCGACGGTGACCTGCTGCGGTCCGCCGGACCGCAGGTCCCGGTCGGTACGTCCGAGGGTCGGCAGGATCAGCGCCCGCGCCCCGGTGACCACATGCGAGCGGTTGAGCTTGGTCGAGACGTGGACGGTGAGGCGGCAGCGCCGCATCGCGTCCTCGGTCACCTCGGTGTCGGGGGAGGCGGAGACGAAGTTGCCGCCCATGGCGAAGAAGACCTCGACCTTGCCGTCGCGCATGCCGCGGATCGTGTCCACGACGTCCAGACCGTGCCGACGCGGCGGCTCGAAGCGGAACTCCTTCCCAAGGGCGTCGAGGAAGGCGCTGCTGGGCCGTTCGAAGATCCCCATGGTCCGGTCGCCCTGCACGTTGCTGTGCCCACGCACCGGGCAGACGCCGGCGCCCGGCTTGCCCACGTTGCCGCGCAGCAGCAGGAAGTTGACGACCTCGCGGATGGTCGGCACGGCGTGCTTGTGCTGGGTCAGGCCCATCGCCCAGCAGACGATGACCTTCTCCGAGCCCAGCACCAGCGCGGCGAGCTCGCGGATCTGAGCCTCCGGCAGGCCGGTGGCCGCACGGACGGCGTCCCAGTCGGTGCTCCGGGCGTCCTTGGCCCACTCCTCGTAGCCATGGCAGTGCTCCTCGATGAACGCCTGGTCCAGGACCGTGCCGGGAGACGCGTCCTCGGCCTCCAGCAGGAGCAGGTTCAGGGCCCGGAACAGGGCGAGGTCGCCACCCAGACGGATCTGCAGGAACAGGTCGGTGAGCTTGGTGCCGTTGCCGACCAGCCCGCGCGCGTTCTGCGGGTTCTTGAAGCGCTCCAGGCCGGCCTCGGGCAGCGGGTTGACGCTGACGATCTTCGCGCCCGCGCGCTTGGCGCGCTCCAGTGCGGACAGCATCCGGGGGTGGTTGGTGCCCGGGTTCTGGCCGGCGACGATGATCAGGTCGGCCTGGTAGAGGTCCTTGAGGTGGACGCTGCCCTTGCCGATGCCGATGGTCTCGGTGAGCGCGGACCCCGACGACTCGTGGCACATGTTGGAGCAGTCCGGCAGGTTGTTGGTGCCGAGCTGGCGGGCGAACAGCTGGTACGCGAACGCGGCCTCGTTGCTGGTCCGGCCCGAGGTGTAGAAGGCGGCGGCGTCCGGGGTGTCGAGGCTCCTGAGCTCCGCGGCGACCAGGTCCAGGGCCGCGTCCCAGCCTATGGGCGTGTAGTGCGTCGCCCCCTCGTCCAGCAGCATCGGGGTGGTGAGCCGTCCCTGCTGGCCGAGCCAGTAGCCCGATCGTCCGGCGAGGTCGGCGACCGAGTGCTCGGCGAAGAACGCGGGGCCCACCCGGCGCAGCGTCGCCTCCTCGGCGACGGCCTTCGCACCGTTCTCGCAGAACTCGGCGGTGTGGGTGTGGTCCGGCTCGGGCCAGGCGCAGCCCGGGCAGTCGAAGCCGTCCGGCTGGTTGAGCTTCAGCAGGGTGCGCACCGAGCGGGTCGCACCCATCTGCGCGGCGGCGATCTTCGTGGTGTGGAACAGCGCGGGGAGCCCGGCCGCGGCGTGCTTGGGCGCGCCCACCTGCGGGCCGTCCTGCGCGGGGTCCTCTGCGGGAGCCTGCCTGGCCATGTCCTCACACCTCCGGTCGTGGGGGCCCGCCGGCCTCGTCGCCGGGTGCGCCTGCCTCCCATCCTTTCACCGCTGCCGCGGCATGAGGAGATCGAGGGCGGGGATGAGCTGGTCCGGGCGCTCGGCCACGGGCAGCGGCTGGACCTGGCGGAAGGCGCACCCCAGCGCGCGAGCGCCGCCGTCGGCGCGGAGGTCGTCGCCGACCATGAGTACCTCGGCGGGCGTCAGGCCGAGCTGATCGCAGGCGAACCGGAAGATGCGCGGGTCCGGCTTCTGGACCTGCAGCTCGAAGGACAGCACATAGGTGTCGACGTAGGCGTCGAGGCCGTGCCGGACGAACACCGGGCGCAGGTCCCAGCCGATGTTGCTGACGACGGCGACCGGCGCACGGCGCCGGCGCAGTTCCTTGAGGACCTGCTCGGCGTCGGGGTACGGCTGCCAGGCGTCGGGGTTCATGTGGCGTTCGTAGAGAGCGGTCGCCAGTGTGTCGGCCCGGTCCGGTCCGACGGTCGGCAGGAGGGCGGCGCGGGTCTGCGCGGTGTACGCGGCGCGATGGCGCGGGGCGTCCACGTCGCGCTGGTCCCAACCGGCGGGGGCGAGCTGCGGCTGCGGCCCGCCGGGCTGGGCCCCGGCGAGGGTCAGCTGTTCCACGCAGGCGGTGCGTTCGGCCTGGTCGAGGCCGTCGAGTCCGCCGTCCGAGCCGAGGGTGAGGAACCACTCCTCGACCGACTCGATGCGGAACAGGGTGCCGGAGAAGTCGAACATCACGCCGCTGATCATGCGAGCGATCGTGCCCCATCGGCTCAGCCGGGGGCAAGGCGGGCAGCCGCATGACGCCGCTCCCTGATCCGGCCTAGACCTCCAGCACCCTCCTAGTCCCCCTCCTCCAGCGTCGTCGCGACCTCGCCCTCCGGTTCGGGGACGGGTACCGGCTCCGGATCATGGACGCTGACGGCCAGCGGCGGCGGGCTGGGGATCCTGGGTTCGCGCACACCGGCGTCGCCCGGGCCGCCCCGGGTGGTCCAGATGGTCACGATCGACCATCTGGCGGCGAGCGCTCCCGGCGGTGGATCCTGCCGCGTCACGGTTCCGATGATGGTCGGTCCGAGGTCCGGGTCGGGGCCGACTGCCACCAGTTGCGCGCGGTGCGCGAAGTCTCGTGCCTGCTGGGCGCGCAGGCCGACGAGGTCGGGAACGGTCACCAGGATGGGCTGCCGCCCGGGGCTCGACGCCATGGGGAACAGCCTAGGACGATCTCCGGTCCGGACGGGACGATTCGGACCGGACGGTTCGGACGGGACGGTTCGGCCGCGGTTTCGGACGGGACGGTTCGGATGGATGGATGGAGACCAAGCCGGACCGGGGCCTCCGTATCCCGCTGGCCGGACGCATGTTGACTATCCGCTGGTCCGCTGTTCAACTGTCTCTGTGAATACCGAGCAGCGCCTGGTCATCCGGGGCCACATCGACTTCGGTCGCGTGTGGTCCGCGGCGTGTCGCCGCCAGCCCTAGCTCGGTAGCGGGCCGCTCCGCTCGGCCCCTCCCTCCCTCGGTGTCCCTTCCGGCGCTGTCCGTCGTGGACCGAGACTTCCGCCGTACCCGCTGATCCCGGCCGCCGATGCGCGGCCAGTCGCAGGGGTATCCGGATCCAGGGGCGCACGCTGCCGCCAACCCCGACGTCGCCGCGCTGCCGTGCGGGCATACTGCCGCGCCGCGACGTCATCACGCCGCCAGCCCCGCCGTCCACAACCCCGCCGAGCGCACGCCGCCGCCGGGCGATGGCGCACGCCCCCGCACACGGAAAGGCACCACCATGCCCGTCGAGTTCCTCGGCATCGCCGCCGCCACCAGCCGGCTGCGGATCCTGCTCGCCCATCGCCCGAACATCCCCTACCCCACGTACGCGGCACAGGAGTTCGCCGTCCTCGACCAGAGGGGCGACTTCCCCACCAAGGAGAAGACCAGGGCCGAGCTCAAGCCCGTCGCCGCGGCCGAAGGCGTGGCGCTGTGACGTCGCTCACCGCCTCCGCCGAAGTCCGCCTCGACGTACGCGCGGTCACCATGGACGACCCGCTGGTGCAACCCCTGCTCGAGGAGTTGGAACGCGAGTACAGCACCCGCTACCCCTCGCCGGCCGGCGCGCGCAGCGAGCTCGAACGCTACCCCGCCGACGAGTTCGCACCACCGCACGGCCTGCTGCTCCTACTGCTGGAGCAGGGCAGCCCCGTCGCCGGTGGCGCGTACCGGCGCTACGACGAGCGCACCGCCGAGCTCAAGCGGATCTGGACGCACTCGGCGCACCGCCGGCGCGGGCTGGCCCGACGGGTCGTCAGCGAGCTGGAGCGGGAGGCGGCTGAGCGCGGCTACTCCCGGATCTACCTCACCACCGGTCCGCGCCAGCCGGAGGCGCGCGGTCTCTACCTGGTCACCGGCTACACGCCGCTCTTCGACACCGCCGCCGACCCGGAGACCATCGGCCCGCTGCCCTTCGCCAAATCGCTGACCGGCGCGGAAACCCTCAGCCCGACGGACTTCCGCGCACCGCGGCGGGTCGACTTCGGGCCTCGTCCCCTCGGGCCTGCCGACCCGCCCGAGCCGAAGAACTGACGGATCGTCCCCTCCCGGAGGCCCCCCATGAGCATCGCCGCCAACTCCCTCATCCAGTCGAGTCAGCCAAGCCCCGCCCCCGACCCACCGCTGCCCGCGGCGGAAAGCCCCGACCGCGCCGCGCTCCGGCTCGTACCCGCCCGGCACCCCGGCCGCTGGTTCGCCAGCCTCGCCGCACTCGTCCTCGTCGCCCAGTTCGGACACGCGCTGGTCACCAACCCGGGCCTGGACTGGAGCACCTTCGGCCACTACTTCTTCTCCGACAGCGTCCTCCAGGGCGTCTGGCTGACCCTGCAACTCACCTTCCTGTCCGCCCTCGCCGGATTCGCGCTCGGCATCGTGCTCGCCTTCATGCGCCTCTCCCGCAGCCCCCTGCTGCAGATCACCGCGTACGGCTACATCTGGCTGGTCCGCTCGGTTCCGCTGCTGGTCCAGGTGCTGTTCTGGTTCAACATCTCCTACCTGTACGCGAGGCTGCAGATCGGCGTGCCGTTCGGCCCCGGCTTCTTCTCCTTCAGCACCACCAGCCTGCTCGGCGCGATGAGCGCCGCCGTACTGGCGCTGTCGCTGAACGAGGCCGCGTACGCGGCCGAAATCGTCCGCTCCGGCGTCATCGCGGTCGACCAGGGGCAGTTGGAGGCCGCCGCCGCCCTGGGCATCCCCCGGCTGAGGCAGCTCCAGCGGATCATCCTGCCCCAGGCCATGCGCTCGATCCTGCCCAACGCGGCCAACCAGCTGATCTCCCTCTTCAAGGGCACGTCCATCGTCTCGGTGATGGCGATCAGCGAACTCTTCTACACGGTGCAGGTGATCTACGGCCGGACCACGCGGGTCGTCCCCATGCTGCTCGTCGCGACGGTCTGGTACATCCTGCTGACCACTGTCCTCTCGATCTTCCAGTACTACGTGGAGCGCCACTTCTCGAAGGGGGCGACCCGCAGCCTGCCGCCGACGCCGCTGCAGAAGATCCGCGGCTCCCTGCGGAATCTGCGGGCCGCTGCCGCGGAAGGAGCCCTGCGATGACCACCCCCTCCGGCACCCCCTCCGGCACCCCCGGCGGTGTATCCGATGACGCCCCCGCCCGCGTCATGGTCGACGTGCGCGGCCTGCACAAGAGCTTCGGCCTGGTCGAGGTCCTGCGCGGAGTCGACCTCCAGGTCAGGGCCGGTGAGGTCACCGTGGTCCTGGGGCCGTCCGGCTCGGGCAAGTCCACGCTGCTGCGCACCATCAACCACCTGGAGAAGGTGAGCAGCGGCTCGGTCTCCGTCGACGGCGAGCTGATCGGCTACCGCCGCGCCGGCGACCGGCTGCACGAGCTCAGGGAACGTGACGTCCTCAAGCAGCGCACGCACATCGGCTTCGTGTTCCAGAACTTCAACCTCTTCCCGCACCTCACCGTGCTGGAGAACATCACCGAGGCACCCGTCTCCGCGCTCGGCCGCTCCCGGGCCGAGGCGCAGGTGACGGCCCGGCGGCTGCTGGACCGGGTCGGCCTCAGCGACAAGGCGGACGCCTACCCGCGCCAGCTCTCCGGCGGCCAGCAGCAGCGCATCGCCATCGCCCGCGCGCTCGCCCTGGAACCGAAGCTGCTGCTGTTCGACGAGCCCACCTCGGCGCTCGACCCCGAACTGGTCGGCGAGGTCCTGGACGTGATCAAGGACCTGGCCCGCAGCGGTACCACCATGATCGTCGTCACCCATGAGATCGGCTTCGCCCGCGAGGTCGCGGACACGGTGGTCTTCATGGACGACGGGCGGATCGTCGAACAGGGCCCACCGGCCCAGCTCCTCGACGACCCACAGCACGAGCGCACCCGCGCCTTCCTCTCCAAGGTCCTCTGACCAGCCACCGGTTGCCAATTGCCGGTTACCAACAACCAGTTACCCACCGCCAGTTACCAAGCGCCAATTGCCCAGCACCAGCGACCGACCAACGGTTCGTCCCCGTTCCGAAAGGCCCCACCATGACCACTCTCGCCCGCCCCACCCTGGCCGCCGCCGCCCTCGCCACTGCTGCCGCGCTGTCCCTCACGGCCTGCAGCAGTTCGGCCAGGACCGCCGCTGCCTCGGACGCGCAGGCGACCCCGGTCGCCAACGGGGTCAGCATCAACCTGTCGCCCGACCAGAACCGGTTCAGCACGCCCGCGGTCGCCGCGATCGCGTCCGAACTGCCGCAGGCGATACGCCAGAGAGGCACCCTGGAGATCGCCGACTCCTCCGGCGGCGCCGCTCCGCTGGTCTTCTACGCGACGGACAACAAGACGCAGATCGGCGTGGAGACCGACATCGCCTCCGCCGTCGCCGACGTCCTGGGCCTCAAACCGCACTACAACGCGGTCGCCTGGGCACAGATCTTCGTCGGCCTCGACAGCGGCAAGTACGACGTCGCGTTCTCCAACGTCACCGACACCGAACTGCGCAAGCAGAAGTACGACTTCGCCACCTACCGCTTCGACAACATCGCCTTCGAGGCGAAGAAGGGCAGCACCTGGAAGGTCGCCGGACCGGACGACGTGGCGGGTCGGACCATCGGCGTCGACTCGGGCACCAACCAGGAGAAGATCCTGCTCGACTGGAGCGCCCAGGATGTGAAGAAGGGGCTCAAGCCGGTGACGGTAAAGTACTTCACCACTCCCTCCGACTACTACCTGGCGCTGGCCTCCGGCCGCATCGACGCCTACTTCGGCCCCAACCCGACCGCCCAGTACCACGCCAACGTCTCCGGCCAGACCCAGGTGGTCGGGGTCTTCTCCGGAGCGGGCTCCACCCTCCAGGGCAAGATCGCGGCCACCACCAGGAAGGGCGACGGCCTGGTCAAGCCGCTGAACGAAGCCCTCAACGAGCTGATCAGGAACGGCACCTACGGCAAGATCCTGGCGCGCTGGGGCCTGTCCAGCGAGGCCGTCGCCAGCTCCCAGATCAACCCGCCCGGTCTGCCCAACACCGGTAGCTGACGCGCCGTCGGCCGTACGGGGAGGTGGGATCGGGCGGGAACAATCCGCCTCCCCGTACGGCTGCACTCGGCGTCGCGTTCACCGAGCAGGTGTGGGGCCGGGATCTCTCCGGGTAGGACCCGGTAAGACCCGATAGGACCCCATCCCACTCGCCATCGCGGCGAGGTGGCGTGCCCTGGCCGAGGAGAAGGAGCTGCCGTGGCGGGACCGGTGATCAGGGTGACCGGACGTCGGTCGTCCACGGGAACCCCGGCCGCAGTCGCCGACGAGATCATGAGACCGTGCTCCGCCCGCCCGTTTCGCATCCCTCACGTACCGGAGGTACCGCAGTGAGCAGCAGTCTGGACGATTGGAAGCACTGGCGTGACGACCGTGTGGTGACGGCTCGCGCTCCGCACGGTCCGCTGGCCCTCACCGGTACGTACTGGCTCGCCGACCTGCGCGAAGGGCTGCCGGGAGTGCCGGGCCGCTGGGAGCTCCAGGGCAGCTGCGTAATCCTCACCGCCGCACGCCACGACGGCCTCGAAGTCGACAATATTGCGCTGGACGGCTCGGTCCGGCTCTGTCCGGACACGGCGCCGACACCCTCGCTGATCACTCACGGCGGCCGCCTGCTGGTGCTGATCCTGCGCGAGGGTGAGTACGCGGTCCGCATCTACGACCCCGCCTCGGCCGGTCGCACCGCCTTCGCCGGCATCGACGCGCACCCCTACGACGCCGACTGGGAGCGCCCCGCGCGCTTCACCCCGTTCGACGCCGCGCGCAGCATAGTGGTCCCCAACGCGGACGGCCGGGAACGCGGCCTCGCCCTCGCCGGTACCGTCGCCTTCTCCGTACCGGGATCGGCTGCCGAGCACACGCTGCAGGTCAGCCAGGCCGGGAACGGCTCACTGAGCGCGGTCTTCGCGGATGCGTCGAGCGGTCGGCAGACCTTCCGCTTCCGCTTCGTCGCCCTTCCCGCGCCGGATGCCGCCGGGGCGACCGTGCTCGACTTCAACCGGGCCTACCTGCCGCCCTGCGCCTTCGCCGATCACTTCATCTGCCCCTTCCCGCCGCCGGGCAACTCCCTGGCCCTCGCCGTCCCCGCGGGAGAGAAGCAGGTGCTCCAGCACTGACCGCCTCGCGGGCGGTGCCCTGGGCCGGTCGGTCCGAGGAGGGGCGGGACGGGGCCGGAGTGGGCAGGATGCGGGGGTGAACGATCAACGAGAGACCTCGGCGCGACCCGACTTCCTCACCAAGCCCACGCTCGGCGGCGACCTGGTGACCCTGCGGCCCGTCACCGCGCTCGACCTGCCCGCCCTGGAGCCGATCCTGTCGGACCGGGAGGTCGCACGGCTGACGGGCAGCCAGAGTGAACTGCCGGATCCGGCGCGGCTGCACGCCTGGTACGCCACCAGAATCGGCCAGGACGACCGGCTGGACCTGGCGGTGCTGGAGCGTGCCACCGGGACCTGCGTCGGCGAGGTCGTGCTGAACCGATGGGACGGTCCCAACGAGAGCTGCAACTTCCGGATCGCCCTGGCTCCGGCGGTCCACGGCCGTGGCCTGGGCACCGAGGCGACCCGCCTGATCTGCGGCTACGGCTTCGAGAAGCTCGGCCTGCACCGGATCTCGTTGGAGGTGTACGCGTTCAATCCGCGGGCCCGCCGCGCCTACGAGAAGGCGGGATTCATCGCCGAGGGTGTGTTGCGTGACGCGCTGCTGTGGGACGGCGAGTGGGTCGACGCTGCGGTGATGTCGATCCTCGCGGGGGAGTGGGAGCTGCACCACGGGCATCCGAGGCTGCCCGGTCCCGCATAATGGGTGCGCTCCACAGCCCGGGAAGTCCGGGAACACCAGCTGCCAGGGAGGCGGGCCGCGTGTCGGTCACGGACGAGGCGATCGCCCGCATCAGGGAGATGATCGCCGAAGGGCGGCTGAAGCCGGGCGACCGGTTGCCGAAGGAGGCCGACCTGGCCGCGTTGCTGGGGCTGTCCCGCAACTCGCTGCGGGAGGCGGTCCGGGCGCTGTCGCTGATCCATGTCCTCGACGTCCGCCAGGGCGACGGGACGTATGTCACCAGCCTTGAGCCCGAGCGGCTGCTCGAAGCGGTCGGCTTCATGGTGGAACTCCGGCACAACTCCTCCCTGCTGGAGGTGTTCGAGGTGCGCCGGATGCTGGAACCGGCGGCCACCGCGCGTGCCGCCGAGCTGGTCACCCCCGAGCAGCTCGCGGAGCTGGAGCGGGAGATGGAGCGGGCGGAGGCGGCCGAGAGCCTGGAGGAGCTGGTCGAGCACGACCTGCAGTTCCACCGGATGATCGTGGCGGCCGCCGGAAACCAGGTGCTGGCCGCGCTGCTGGTGCAGCTCAACTCGCCGACCGTACGGGCACGGGTCTGGCGCGGCCTCACCCAGGACGGCGCGCAGGCCCGGACACTCGCCGAGCACCGGAGCATCGTGGCGGCGCTGAGCGCCGGGCGCCCAGACCTGGCGCACGCCTGCGCACTGGTGCACATCGCGGGCGTGGAGGAATGGCTGCGCGCCTCCGTCGCCTCGGTCGCGTCCACCGAGTCCGACTGACCCGCGGTTCGAACGGACCGGGGCTGCCCGCTGCGGTCCGGATAGCGGTCACCACTGGACGAGGCGCTCTCAGGGTTGATATACATCGGATCTCTTGGCGACGGTGGGCGACCGGACCGTCCCGATCGCAAAGGTGGTGATGGCAGGTGCGATTCCTGCGCATAGGTCCCTCAGGGGCAGAGCGACCCGCCCTGCTGGGGAGCGACGAGACGACGGCCTACGACCTCTCCGGTCTCACCGGGGACATCGACGGCGCCTTCCTGGCCCGCCTTCTCGACGAGGGGGCGGGCGAGGGCCGGAGCGCTGCGGAGATCGCGGCCCTGGCCGAGCGGGGCGAGCTGCCCGTCATCGACCTCGCCGGGCAGCGCCTCGGCGCACCCCTGGCGCGACCGGGGAAGGTCGTCTGCATCGGGCTCAACTACCGGGACCACGCGGCCGAGACCGGCGCGGAGATCCCGGCCGAGCCGGTGGTGTTCATGAAGGCGAGCAACACCGTCGTCGGCCCGTACGACGAGGTGCTGGTCCCGCGCGGCAGCAGCAAGACCGACTACGAGGTGGAGCTCGCGATCGTGATCGGTCGCACCGCCCGCTACCTGGAGTCCCCGGCGGACGCGGACGCGGTGATCGCCGGCTATGCGATCAGCAACGACGTGTCCGAGCGCGAGTTCCAGCTGGAGCGAGGCGGCACCTGGGACAAGGGCAAGTCCTGCGAGACCTTCAATCCGCTCGGCCCCTGGCTGGTCACGGCGGACGAGGTCGAGGACCCGCAGCGGCTCGGGCTCCGGCTCGGCGTGAACGGCGAGTCCCGGCAGGACGGCAGCACCGCCGACATGATCTTCGGCGTGCGCCACGTGGTCTGGTACCTGAGCCAGTTCCTGGTGCTGGAGCCCGGGGACGTCATCAACACCGGCACTCCGGCCGGGGTGGCGATGGGCCGCAAGGACACCGCGTACCTGCAGCCGGGTGACGTGATGGAGCTGGAGATCGACGGTCTGGGCCGCCAGCGCCAGGTGCTCGGCAAGGCCTGACGAGCCTGACGAAGTCGACGGTGTCGACCGCTTCGACCGGCGGCCCTCGCCCCTGAGCCTTCGGGCTCGCGGGGTGAGGGCCTTCGTCGTCCCCGGTGCTGTCCATTGGAGGATCAACCAGGAACGGCCGATAGATCCGATGTCTGGCTTGGTCAGCGTGGTGACTCGGCGGTAGTGTTGAGCAGCAGGTCACCCAGTCGCGCCACCAGGTGCGCCCCAGGGCCGGGGCCGCCCGCAACGGCGGCGGCACCCGAGAGCATCGCCCGCAGTACCCGCTCCGACTGCGGATCGTGGAGTGCGGAGACGGCGAACATGACGACGAACTCGTCGACGAGCCAGTCCCGCAGCTCCGCGGCCGAGCCGACGCCCGCAGAGCCGACCCCCGCAGAGCCGACACCCGCGGCCGGGCCGTCCTCGCGGTGCCTGTCGTCCAGCCAGGTCAGCGCGGCGGTCTCGACCACCGAGATCCAGGAGCGCACCAGCAGGCTCAACCGCGGCCCGGGGCGCTCGACTCGCAACTGCTCGATGATGCTCCGGTGCGCCGCCCGGCGCACCTCGTCCACGATCGCGGTGGTTCGCTCCGTCTCGGCGACGGAGCCTCCGCGCAGCAGCGCCCCGTACCCCGCCGCGTGATCGCCGACGAAGCCGAAGTACTGGTCCAGGACGTGGCCCAGCCGCTCGGTCGGGCCGCCGTGAGTGGGTGCGACGAAGCGCGCTGCCAGCTCGTCCGCCGCGGTGCGCAGCGCGGCCTCGTACAACTGCTGCTTACCGCCGGGGAAGTAGCGGTAGACCAGCGGCCGGGATGCCTCTGCGGCGGTTGCCACGTCGTCGAGGGAGACCTCCTCCGGCGCGTGCCGGCTGAACAGCTCCAGCGCCACCGCGATCAGTTGCTCCCGCCGCCGCTCCACCGGCAGCCGCCGGTACGGCCCGCGCCGGGCCCGGGGTGCGCGAGGCGCGGCAGGAGCGCGAGCGGCGACAGCATCGGCGGCGACCGGAGGGGCGGCGACCGAAGGGACGTCGGGCTCGGGGCCGAGGGCAGCAGGAGCGTCCATTCGCCCCAGCCTAGGCCCTGCCCGGGGTTGAGACCGACCGGCACATGGGGGGCGGCGTCGCGGGCCGATGGCTCTCGCCTGACCGGGTTGTCGTCAGTCGCCAGTGCTCCGCAATGGCTCCTTCCTCCGCCCCGCCCAGACTCGGCCCTCGACCCCCTCCTTCGCCCACACCCCATGTGCCGGTCGGTCTAAGACCGACGCGCATATGCGAGGCGGAGTCAGGGACGGAGATTCACAGCAGGAGCCCGGACCGGCGCCAGGCGGCCCGGTCCAGCCGGCTCCGGATCACACCGATCTCCTCCAGGAACGAGGTCAGCCGCTCCGCCGACCAGCGCATCGTCTCCCGGCGGTGCTCGCTCCGCCGTGCCTGGAGCAGCGCCTCGTTCACATCGAGGCCGACCGCCGCGTACACCGCCGGGTTGACCAGGGCCCGCGCCACCACGACCGACGCCTCACCGGACACCGTCCGGGTCAGCTGCCGTTCCCAGGCGGGACAGCTCGCCATCTGCCGCCGCAGCTCCTCGCGCGCGTAGCGGACGTGCCGCGCCTCCTCGACCACGTGGATCCGGGTGATGCCGCGGATCAGCGGCTGGACGGTCCCGTCGGGGAAGGTCTGCCGCTGGATGCGGTCGAGTATCTCCTCGACCAGCAGCGTCGCGGTGAACGCCCCCGGCGTGGTCGCGGTGGTCTTCAGCACCCGGCCGAGGAAGCGGGTGGTGCCGCCGGGCCGGTAGTAAGGGGTTTCCAGCTTGGTCACCATGCGGGCGAACATCCGCGAGTGGCGGCACTCGTCCGCCATCTCGGTGAGCGCGTAGGCGACATGGCTGCTGCGCGGGTCGAGGTCGTAGATGTGCCGGGCGAGCAGCTGTATCAGGATGATCTCGAACCAGACCCCGGCCGACGCCAGGCTGGCCGACTCGTGCCGGGAGAGCTCGATCCGGCGCTCCTCGGACATCCGGTTCCAGATCGGCGTTCCGTAGAGGGAGACCATGCGCTCCGGCAGGAACCACAGGCCCGGTTCCAGGGGCGCGTCCCAGTCGAGCTCGGTGTCGGGGTCGTACGAGTGCTTCGCCGACGCCTCAAGCAGGCGTTCGGCCACGTGTTCACGGTCCGTCAGCAGCGCTGTTCCGGCTCTGGGTTCCACGGGTCCGCCCTCCCTCGATCGACTCGCCTCCTGTTATGAGACTGCATGTCAGCAACGTCGTCAATCCCTCGTTCCCACCCCGGGCGCGTCACCTCCCCGGCCCCCGGCGAGAACCACGACAATGGCCCCATGACGACGGCAGGCCCGGCCCCTCGACTGCGACGCTGGGCCGCGTGGCTCGCGGCATACGTGAGGGCCGCCCCCGGCACCTACATCTGGCTGCTCATCCTGGGGGTGAACACCTTCGCCCTGGTGCGTATGTCACCCAGGGTCAGGAAGTACTTCCTCGTCAGCCACAGCACCAACCTGGACGAACTGCGCCACCACCCGATCAAGGTGCTGATCAGCAGCGCCTTCTGGACCGAGAACCCGAGATTCGGCATCTGGTTCGTGATCTTCAACCTGTTCCTCGTCCCGGTGGAACGCTGGCTCGGGACCCTGCGCTGGCTGGCGGTCGTCGTGGTCGCGCACGTCGTCGCCACCCTCGTCAGCGAGGGCATGGTCAGCATCCTCATCAACGAGGGCGCACTCCCGCGGAAGACCTCACACACCATCGACATCGGCGTCAGCTACGCCGTGGCAGGGGCGGTCGGCGTGCTGACCTGGTTTTTCGCCCGCCCGCTGCGCTGGTACTACCTGGGCGCGACGACCGCCTTCTTCCTCCTGCTCCTCGGCTACTACCAGGACTTCACCAACCTCGGCCATCTGACGGCCTTTCTGATCGGCCTCGCCTGCCGGCCGATCACGCGCGGCGTTCCCGGCGGCGACTGGCGCCCGCACAGACCCGGCGGCCGACCCGGGTGGCCGTTCCGGCGACGCGGAGCGGCGGGCGGAAACCTGTCACCACTGCGCAGTGGTGCGACAGGATGACCTCATGGCTGACACAGTGACTCCCCAGACCCCACGGCAGCTCGCCGACGCCTATCTCGACGCGCTCGTCGCCCTCGACCCCGGCCTGGCCGCCAGTCTCGGCGTCAACCTCGACGACGACCGCCAGCCCGACCTGTCGCCCGAGGGCTTCGAAGCCGAGGCCGCTCTCGCCCGCCGGGCCCTCGCCGACCTTCGGGCGCTCCCGGCCGCGAGCAGGGACGATCCCGCCGAGGCGTCCTGCGCACGCCTGCTGGACGAGCGCCTCACCGCCCAGCTGGCGGTCCACGACGCTGGAGACCATCACCGCTCGCTCAGCAACATCGCCTCGCCCGTGCACCAGGTCCGGCAGATCTTCACCATCATGCCGACCGCCACTGACCAGGACTGGTCCGTCGTGGCCGGGCGGCTGCGCCACGTCCCCGCCGCGCTCCAGGGCTACCAGGCCACGCTGCGCGAAGGGTTGCAGCGCGGACTGCTCTCGGGCCCGCGCCAGGTGGAGACCGTGATCGGGCAGCTCGGCAGTTGGCTGGGACCGAGCGGCGGCGCCAGTTGGTTCGCGGACTTCGCGGCGGGCGGCCCGGACCCGCTGCGGAGCGAGCTCGACAGCGCCGCGGCGCAGGCCACCGCCGCGGCGGCGGCGTTCCGCGACTGGCTGCGGGAGGACTACGCCCCGGCCGCCGCCGGCGCGCCCGACATCGTCGGCCGCGAGCGCTACCTCCGCTCCGCGCGCTACAGCACCGGTGCCGACCTGGACCTGGACGAGGCCTACGGCTGGGCCTGGACCGAGTTCCACCGCCTGCACACCGAGATGCGCACGGAGGCCGACCAGGTCCTCTCCGGCGCCGGCCCGCTGCAGGCGATCGAACACCTGGAGCTGCAGGGGCACGCCGTCAAGGGCGTCGAGGAGATCCGCGTCTGGCTGCAGCAGATCATGGACGAGGCGATCGAGGCCCTCGACGGCACGCACTTCGACCTCGACGGGCCGCTGCGCGAGGTCGAGGCGATGATCGCCCCCGTGGGCAGCGCCGCCGCCCCGTACTACACCCGCCCCAGCCTGGACTTCTCCCGCCCGGGCCGCACCTGGCTGCCCACCCTCGGCCGGGAGTCCTTCCCGACCTGGCAGCTCGTCAGCACCTGGTACCACGAAGGCGTCCCCGGCCACCACCTGCAGCTCACCCAGCGGATGCGCTGCGCCGACCAGCTCTCCCGCTACCAGACGACCATCGGCGGCGTCAGCGCCGAGATCGAGGGCTGGGCGCTGTACTCCGAGCGCTTCATGGACGACCTGGGCTTCTTCGGCGACCCCGGTCGCCGCCTCGGCTTCCTCGACGAGCAGATGCTGCGCACGATCCGGGTCATCATCGACATCGGCATGCACCTGGAGCTGCGGATCCCCGCCGACTCCCCGTTCCGTCCGGGCGAACGGTGGACGCCGCAACTCGCGACGGACTTCTTCGCCGCCTACAACGGCTGCCCCGCCGAGATGCGCGAGAGCGAGATCGTCCGCTACCTGGGCTGGCCCGGGCAGGCCATCGGCTACAAGCTCGGCGAGCGGGCCTGGCTGCGCGGCCGGGAGGAGGCCCGCCGCAGGCACGGCGCGGCCTTCGACCTCAAGGCGTGGCACATGAAGGCGCTCTCGCAGGGCGCGTTCGGGCTGGACGACCTGACAGCGCAGCTCGCCACGCTCTGAGCGGATCGGCGGGATCGGCGGGATCGGCGGGATCGACCGGGATCGGCGGGATCGGCGCGGAAGCGCGACCGTTGTCAGTGCGGTCAACTAACGTGGCCCACACGCACGACCAGGCGAGGGAGGGGCCATGGCCGACATCAGCCGACCCGCGATTCCGACACCCGAGAACACCGCCGACGCAGCCGGCGCCGCACGCCCTGCGGATGCTGTCGTCAGTGCGGACAGCGTGCTCCACTCCGTGGTGGTGTACGCCTCCGGCGCGCTCTGCCGTCGCCGCGCCCGGGTCGCACTGCCCGGGAGCGGCGGCCCGATCCGGGTCAGGCTCGGCGGCCTGCCGCTGGCGCTCGACGCGCACAGCCTGCGTGGCCGGCTCCTGGCCGGTCCCGCAGGGCTGCGCGTGCTCGACGTACGGCGCGAGGTGGCGGCCGCGCTCCCGGCAGCCGAGGACCTCTCGCCGCTCCAGCACGCCGCGGACGCGGCAGAGGTGACGGCGGACTCCGCCAGGGCCGCGCGGGCGGCCCTGGCGGCCCAGATCGACCATGTGGCCGCGCTGCGTGCGGTGCCTCCCACACCGCGCCGCGGCGATCCCCCGCGCAAGGCGCCCACCGACGCGCTGCTGGCGCTCGCCGACTTCGTCGACGGGCGGCTCACGGAGCTCCAGCAGCGGCTGCTGGCCGCGGAGGACGCCCTGCGCGAGGCCGAGCAGCAGGCCGAGACCGCGCGGCGGAGGCTGCGCGCGGCCTCGGCGGCGCTGCCCGTGAACCGGGTCGAGAGCACCACCAGCGTGCTGCTGACCCTTGCTCAGGGGTCCTCCTCCGAGGCTGAGGCCGGGAGCGGGGCACCGGCCGAAGCCGAGTTGGAGCTCGAGTACGGCGTGCCCGGCGCGACCTGGACCCCGACGTACCACCTCCGCCTCGACGGCATCCACGGCGACGAGCCCGGCGGCAGCCTGACCATGCGCGCCTGCGTCGCCCAACGCACCGGCGAGGACTGGACCGGCGTCCGGCTCGGCCTGTCCACGGCGGACCTGCGTCGACGCACCGACGCGCCGGAACTGCGCTCGTTGCGGATCGGCCGCAGGCAGGCCGAGCCCGCCCCACCGCTGTGGCGTGAGCCGCCGAGCGGACTCACCGACCTGTTCTCGGGCTATGACACCTTCGTCCGCCCGGTGCCCGCGCCGGACGTCCGGCGGCCGATGGCAGCGCAGCACCGATTCCGGGCGGCCTCGAAGGTCGCCGCCGAGCCGGACTGGATGGATCAGGAGGGCAGCAGAGGGGTTCCACTGCCTCCTGATCTTTCCGTCGGCTACGGTGCAGCGCCTCCGCCGCCGCATGCGCCTGCGCCCGCCCCCGGGCCTCCGCCCGCGGAGATGCCGCGCTCCGTGCCCGCCCCCGGCGCCGCGCGTACACCCATCGCCGCTTCCTACACCTCAGCGCAGGCACCGTCGGGTGCGGCAGCCGGCTTCCAGGTCCGGACAGCGCTCTCCGCCGCGTGGCCAGAGGCTGCCGACCGTCCAGCACAGGCAACCGCACCCGCGCCGGGCGAAGCCCTGCGCGACTACGCGCAGCTCGTCCTCGCCGGGGCCGACGAACCCGAGCCGGAGCGCGGCCAGTTGCAGGCTGCCGCGCCGAATCCCGGGGCGCTCGCCGCCGAACTCCGGCGACAGGCGGAAGGGGTGGCGCAGCTCGCACTCCCGCCGCGCTGCCTACCCGTCAGGCATTCGGCAGGCTCCTTCGACCACCGCTACGACACCGTCGCACCCGTCGACGTCCCCGCCGACGGGGTCTGGCACACCGTCCCCGTACTGGAGTTCCCGGTCGACCTGGCGGCCGAGCACGTCTGCGTCCCCGCCGTCGACGCCCGGGTCTACGCGGCCGTGCGGCTCGGCAACACCAGCAGCCACGCGCTGCTCGCGGGGGCCGCCGAGGTGAGCGTGGACGGCGCGTACCTGATGACGGTCCAACTGCCCACCCTCGCCCCCGGCCAGCACCGCCGCGTCGGCATCGGCGTGGTCGAGAGCGTCCAGGTCGCCCGGCGGATCCAGATGCGCGAGTCCACGGCCGGACTGCGGTCCGGGACCACCGTGATCGACCACGGCATCGAGATCGAGCTCGCCAACCGGCTCGGCCGACCCGTCACGGTCGAGGTACGCGAGCGCGTCCCGGTCAGCGGCGACAAGGACGTGCGGGTTGAGGAGCACCAGGCGAGCCCGCCCTGGACCGTCGTCCGCCCGGAGGAGGACGAGAAGCACCAGCGCGGGATGCGGGTGTGGCGGGTCACCCTCGCCCCCGGTGCCCGCACCGTGCTCACCGGCGGGTACGAGATCCGCGTCCCGGCGGCCAAGGCTCTCTTCGACGGCAACAGGAGGCTCTGACCATGGAAGAGACCCCGCTGACTCCTTCCTCGTCGGCTGCCCCGTCGGCCCCTTCGCCGGTCGCCCCCGCCGCACCGACTCCCTGTCCCGTCACTGCCGTAACGCTGCTTGAGGACCGGGCCGAGGTGGAGCGCCACGCCGAGCTCGACCTCGCCGCCGGCACGCAGCGGCTGCGCCTCGGCCCGGTCACCCCGCTGGCCGTCGACCGCTCCCTGCGCGCCGAGCTGGACGCGGGCGCCGACGCCACCGTTCTCGACGTTCGCCTGGTGCGGCTCTACACCCCGCCCCGCGAGGGCGCTCCAGGCCCGGACGCCTCGGCACTCCAGCGCCGCGTCCACGAGCTCACTGAGCGGATCCGCCGGCTCGAAGCGCACGGCGAACGCGCCGCGAGCCGGGTGGCCATCCTCGACCAGCTCCTGACGGATCTGCACCGCGACATCGCCGAGAGCTCCGGAGCGGGCCAGGCCGATCCGGACCGCTGGCGGACTGACCTCGACCGGGCCTACGACGAGCACACCCGCCGGGCGGACGAGCAGCGCGTGGTCCACCGCCGCCTCGCCGAACTCCGCAAGGAGCTGGCCCAGGCAGAGGCCGCCCGCGAGGAGGCGGAGGAGCGGCCGCTCGTCCTGTCCGCGTTCGTCGACGTGGTGATCGAGGCGGCAGCGCCGGTACCGGCCGCCACCCTCCGACTGCTCCACCTCACCCCGTGCGCGCTCTGGCGCCCGACCTACCGGGCGGAACTGTCGGCTGACGGCTCGTCGCTCCAGCTGCAGTGCGACGCCGTCGCCTGGCAGCGCACCGGCGAGGACTGGTCCGGCGTCCGCCTGGCCCTGTCCACGGCCCGCACCACCCTGGCCGCCGAACCGCCCAGCCTCGGCGAGGATCTGCTGTTGCTGGTCGACCGCACTCCCGAGGAGCGCCGGACGATCGAGGTGGATCTCCGCGAAGTGGACATCCAGACCGTCGGCCCCACCGACGACACCTCCCAGCGCGACCAGGGGGGAGCAGACGCACTGGCCGCCGCACTGACCCTGCCCGGCGTGGACGACGGCGGCACGGCCCGGCTGCTTTCCGCGCCCTTCCCGGTGACGCTCCCCAGCGACGGCCGCCCGCACCGGGTTCGCCTCAGCGCGGCGACGCTGCCCAGCCGGGCCGAGCACAGCTCCGCTCCGGAACTGTCGCCCCTGGTCAGCTATGTCGCGCGGTTCACCAACGGCACCGGCCAGGTGCTGCTGTCAGGACCGGTGGACCTGGTCCGGGGGAGCGGCTTCGTCGGCCGCGGAGAGCTGCGCTTCACGGCCGAGGGTGCGCCTGCGGAGCTGTCCTTCGGAAGCGACGACACCTTCCGGGTCACCAGGACCGTCGAGGAGTCCCGGGACACCACCGCGATCACCGGGCGTACGGTGATCAGTCGCACGGTCCGGCTGTCGCTGTCGCGCTTCGCGCCGTCCGGGGCGCCGCCGCTGGTCGTCGCCGTCCGCGAGCGCGTCCCGGTCTCGGAGACGGCGGCCGTCGAGGTCCGCCTCGACAAGGAGCGCTGCACGCCGCCGCCCGATGCGACGGACGCCGACGGCATCGTCCGCTACGACGTCACCCTCGGCCCCGACGACCGCCGCTCGGTCATCCTCGGATACGAGATCTCGGCCGCCCGGGCGGTGGCGATGTAAGGCGCGCGGCCGGCCGGCCGGTTGGTCGGTCGGTCTAGGACGCGGGGAGCGGGCGTCGTGCGTAGACCTCGATCTCGATCTTCATCCGCGGGTCGGCGAGCCCGCACACCAGCATCGTCGCGGCGGGTCGGACCTCACCGAAGCAGCGGCGCAGGGTCGGCCAGCACGGTTCGAAGTCCGCGCGCTCCGGCAGCAGGTAGCGCACCCGGACGACGTCGGCGAAGGTGCAGCCCGCCTCGTCCAGCGCCGACGCGATGTTGCGCAGGCACTGCTCGGCCTGCTCGACCACGTCGTCGGAGATCGACATGGTCGCGTAGTCGAAGCCGGTCGTGCCCGACACGTGGACGGAGTCCCCGTCGACCACCGCCCGTGCGTAGCCGATCTCCTCCTCGAAGGTGGAACCACTCAGGATCGCGTATCGCTCAGTCATGATCCGAACCTAGGCAACCGGCGGTGATCCGTCCAACGGCTGCGCACCGGCTCTCACATGTCACCAGCAGCGGTTCTCCAGCATCGCCTCCAGCGTGGCCCGGCGTCCTCCTGAGGGACCACCATCACGAAGCGGTTCCGGAAGCGGATCGGCCACCTGACGGTGCGTCAGGGACGTTCCGAAGGGCCAGATACCGGACAGCATCCGGTGCTCGCGCGCTGCGGGCGGCCGTTTGCCGAGGTCCCGCTGCGGGGACTGACCGGCCCGCCCCGGAGGGGTTGCCCGTCAAGAAAGCGTCAAGGTTCAGCGGAACGGCGCAAGGGAGTCGTCAATACCAGCCTTAGCGCCCTTGACGTGGGCTTTCCTGGCGAGAAACGGTCCGCTCTGGGAAGGAACCCCGTGGTACGGCAGGACGAGCAGCAGCTGCCCTACCCGAGCCGCTCCTACCCGAGCCCCAGCGGAAGCCGGGGCAGGCTGAAGGTCTTCCTGGGCGCGGCCCCGGGAGTCGGCAAGACCTTCCGGATGCTGGACGAGGCTCGGCGACGGGCCGTGCGCGGCGCCGACGTGGTGGTGGCCTTCGTGGAGTGCCACGGACGCCTGAGCACCGAGGAGAAGCTCGCGGGGCTCGAAATCCTTCCGCGCGCCGTCCGCAGCTACCGCGGGACGGAGTTCACCGAGCTGGACACGGACGCGGTGCTGGCCCGCCAACCGCAGGTGGCCCTGGTGGACGAGTTGGCCCACACCAACGTTCCCGGCGGCAGGCACGCCAAGCGCTGGCAGGACGTGCTGGAGCTGCTGGACGCGGGTATCGACGTGATCACCACCGTCAATGTGCAGCACCTGGAGTCGCTCAACGACGTGGTCGAGAAGATCACCGGTGTGCCGCAGCGGGAGACCGTGCCGGACGAGGTCGTGCGGCGCGCCGACCAGATCGAGCTGGTCGACATGGCGCCGGAGGGTCTGCGCCGGCGGATGGCGCACGGCAACGTCTACGCGGCCGAGAAGGTCGACGCGGCGCTGTCGCACTACTTCCGGGTCGGCAATCTGACCGCGCTGCGCGAGCTCGCCCTGTTCTGGCTGGCCGGACGGGTGGACGAGGGCCTGCAGAAGTACCGCGCCGAGCACGGCATAGGGAGCATCTGGGAGACCCGCGAACGCGTCGTGGTCGCGCTCACCGGAGGCCCGGAGGGCGAGACACTGATCCGCCGCGCCGCCCGCATCGCCCGCCCGTCATCCCGCGCTGCCCTGGACGGGGACCCCTCCCGGCGCACCCCCGACGGCACGGCGGGGGGCGACCTGCTCGCCGTCCACGTCGCCCGCAGCGACGGCCTCGCCGACGCCTCACCGGCCGCGCTCGCCGCCCAACGCCACTTGGTGGAGAGCCTCGGCGGCAGCTACCACTCCATTGTCGGGGACCATGTCCCCACCGCCCTGCTCGACTTCGCCCGCGCCGAGAACGCCACCCAGCTGGTGCTCGGCACCAGTCGGCGCGGCACCCTGCTGCGCTCGCTCACCGGGCGCGGCATAGGCGAGACCACGGTCGAACTTTCCGGCGACATCGACGTCCACATGGTCACCCACGAGCAGTCCGGACGCGGCCGGCGCCTGCCCGTACCCGGCCGGCTGCACTCCCCGGTGCGGCGCATCGCCGGACCGCTCGCCGGGCTCGTGGCGCCCGTCCTGCTGACGGCGGTGCTCTGCCAGACCCGGGGCGCGGTCAACCTCACCAGCGACATCCTGCTCTTCCTGGCCACGGTGGTCGGCGTGGCTCTGCTCGGCGGCGTGGTCTCCGCACTGCTCGCCTCGGTGACCGCCTCGCTGCTGTTGAACTACTACTTCATCCCGCCCATCCATCAGTTCACCATCGCCGACCCCAACAACCTGCTCGCGCTGGTCGTCTTCGCGGCCGTGGCGCTCACCGTCGCGGCGGTCGTCGACCGGGCCACCCGGCTCTCCCGCCGGGCGGCCCGCGCCACGGCCGAGGCCGAGACCCTGTCCGCGCTCGCGGGCAGCATTCTCGGCGGCGAGAGTGCGGTGGAGGCACTGCTGGCGCGGCTGCGGGAGACCTTCGGGATGGAGTCCGTCACCCTGCGGCAGCACGGTTCGGACGTCGGCACGTCCGTGGCCGACCCGGGTGAGACGGCCGAGGCCGCCGACGACTTGTCGCCGTCTCCCACGTCGCCGTCTCCCAGGTCGTCGACCCCGCCCTCGCCCTCGCTGCCCCCGCCCTTGCCGCCCTCTCCCTCGCTGCCCCCGCCCCTGCCGTCTCCGCCCTCGCCATCTCCGGCCGAGGTCCAGTCCGTGGAGGAGGTCCCCGTCGGCGAAGACGCCGTCCTGGTGCTCCGCGGACGCCCACTCCCCGCCGCCGACCGCAGGGTCCTCGCCGCCTTCGCCGCCCATGTTGCGGTGGCTCTGGACCGCGCCCACCTGGCCGAGGTCGCCGCCGAGGTGGAGCCCGTGAAGGCGGCCGACCGGATGCGCACCGCGCTGCTGGCCGCGGTCAGCCACGACCTGCGCACCCCGCTCGCCGTCGCCCTCGCCTCGGTCAGCTCGCTGCGCAGCGACGACGTCCAGTTCTCGCCCGAGGACCAGGCCGAACTGCTGCTCACCGCCGAGGAGTCGCTGGGGCGGCTCACCCGCCTGGTGGACAACCTGCTCGACATGAGCCGCCTGCAGGCCGGCGCCCTCTCCCTCGACCTGCAGCCCA
Source organism: Streptacidiphilus sp. MAP12-16 (assembly GCF_041262165.1). Lineage (NCBI taxonomy): Bacteria > Bacillati > Actinomycetota > Actinomycetes > Kitasatosporales > Streptomycetaceae > Streptacidiphilus > Streptacidiphilus sp. MAP12-16. Next base: position 75,904 of record NZ_JBGCBY010000026.1, on the reverse strand, counting down.
CCGCACTGGAGGACGTGCTCTCCGCCGCAGTGGACTCCCTGGCGGACACCCGGCCTCCGGTCCGGACACAAGGCCTGGAACAGGCCCCGGCCGTGCTCGCCGACCCGCCGCTGCTGGAACGCGTCATCGCCAACCTCGTCGGCAACGCCCTGCGCCACGCAGGCGACCTGCCGGTACTGGTCAGCGCGAGCGCGCTCGGCGACCGGGTCGAGATCAGGGTCGTCGACCGGGGCCCCGGCCTGCCGTCCGCCGACCGCGAACGGGTGTTCCAGCCTTTCCAGCGCCTGGGCGACACCGACAACGCCTCCGGTGTCGGCCTCGGCCTGGCCCTGTCCCGAGGCCTGGCCGAGGCCATGGACGGCACCCTCACCACCGAGGACACCCCGGGCGGCGGTCTGACCATGGTCCTCTCACTCCCCGCCGACACCGCTCCGGACGGAGAAGCACGCCCGTGACCCGAGTCCTGATCGTGGACGACGAGCCGCAGATGCTGCGAGCGCTGCAGATCAACCTCCAGGCCCGCGAGTACACCGTGGCCACCGCGGCGGACGGCGCCGGCGCGGTGGAAGAAGCTGCCCGGACGCCACCCGACGCGATCATCCTCGACCTCGGACTGCCGGGGCTGGACGGCACCGACGTCATCCGCGCCCTGCGCGCATGGAGCACCGTGCCCGTCATCGTGCTGTCCGGCCGCTCCGGCGCGGCCGACAAGGTCGCCGCGCTGGACGCGGGCGCCGACGACTACGTCACCAAGCCCTTCTCGATGAACGAACTCCTGGCCCGGCTGCGCGCCGTGCTGCGCCGGCCGGCGACGGAGGAGGCGTCCGGCGGCAGCGCCGTCATCGGCGACTTCATCGTCGACCTGGACAGTTGCACGGTCCGGCCGACCCGAGGCGATGTTCCAGCGACCGGAGAGGAACCGACAGTCCGGCTCACGCCCACGGAGTGGCGCATACTGACGCTCCTGATCCACCACCCGGGAAGGCTGGTGACGGGACGTCATCTCCTACTGGACGTCTGGGGTCCCGGGCACGAGCGCAAGACCAACTACCTGCGCGTCTACCTGGCCGGGCTGCGCCGGAAGCTGGAGCGCGACCCGGCCCATCCCCGCCACCTGATCACCGAGCCGGGCATGGGCTACCGCTTCGAACCCTGACCGCGGCCGACCGCTACTCGTCGTCCCTTACTCGTCGTCGACCACCACGTCCGCCAAGGCCTCCCGCAAGGCGTCCCGGCACGTGGAGCAGATATCGCTCCGAGTCTCCCAGTCAGGCGTGATCGGCGTCTGACCGTAGTCGGCGATCTTGCCGCAGAGCGCATCAGCGGACCCGTCGGGCGTGATGTGCCACGGGGCCGGGGACGTACCTGGCGTTGCGGCCTCGCTGCTCTGGCGCAACACAAGCGAATCAAGGTCCATGCCTCCACATTCGCACCGCCTGATCTGGGCTGCCATTCGTCGACCCGACCGTGCTCACCCAGGTGGTCGAGCGGGCTCGGGCCCGCGCCTCACGGCCGGGACCGGACGGCCTCGGATGTGACGGGTCTCGGGCGCGGTGCGGGATCGGCTGCGTTCGGCCCACCGCACCGCCGGGCCCATCGCGCAGCCGGCCGCCAGGAAGCGACCGCCCAGCAGGACGATGCCGGAGCGGCGTACCACGCGCTACGCGGAACGCAGGTCGGTGATGGCGGGTGCCGTGGCTCAGCGCGAGACCGCCGATGACGGCGCCAACGGCGCACCGGGCGTTGAGAGTTGACTGGAGATGAGCGAGCACGCCGGTGCGCACCGACGGTTCGATGAGGCCGCCGAGCAGCGCCTGGCGCGACGCCGCGAGCCCGGACTGCGCCGTGGCATACAGGCAGGCGGCGATCAGGGCATCATCTGAACCTGGGCGACGCGAAGCTGTACCGCTCGCTATCCCATCAAGCCGAATACCGCTGTCGCGTCGTCGTGGCGCTTACCCCGGAAGGTGCCCGGCTCGGTGGCGATCTCGGCTTCGCGTACTGCGTGGGCGGCGGATGCTGGGCCGTGCTGCTCCAGCGTGTCCAGGATCTGGAGCCAGCTCCAGCCGTAACGCTCGACGAGTCGGGACACGCCGTCGGTGACCATTGCGAAGCGGCGCACGTCAGCAACAGGGACGCTGCCGATCACGGCCCGGTCGGCTGCCTCGGGCTTGGTGCTGGCGACCCAGAAGCCTTCGTCGGTGTTGCGGAGCTGCATGAGCGAGTCGCGGTCGTACGCCGGGAGGTGGGACGTTCGGTCGTCGTTGACCTCGATCAGCTCACCGCTGTGGGTCTCGACAACGACGGGTGAGTCGGCCAGGGCGAGGCAGTCAAGCGTGCCGCCGTGCTCGCGGACGATGGCGACCGTGCTGGAGGGGCTGTTCGGGTTCGTCAGGTCGCACGCGGGGTGCAGAGCTCCGGTGTTGGTGATCCCCTGCCGGAGCACCTCGCGCAAGGGTAGGCCGGGCCGTTCGATCAGCGCAGCTGCGAGCTGTCCCCCGAGTCGGCTGGCGAGCCAGGCAACATCATGGACGCAGCCGTTCGGGAGCCCACTGGCGGTAGCGCCGTCCAGCACGATGACGAACCGTTCCGACGCGACGACGAAGTCTTCGTTCGCGGCCGAGTCCGGGCTGGCCTGGCATACATAGCTGATCTGCACGGAGTTCCTTCGCTACTCGGGTGCCGGGAACTCGTAGGCGAGGACGGCACGGTCGGGGTCGAGTCGTTGGCCGGTGACCTCGAGTCCGAGTTCGTCGAGTCGGCACAAGGTGGTCGGATCAGCGCAGGTGACGCCCGCGCCGACGGTAGCGTCGGACACGTCGAGGTCTTCCGGATGGGCGGCGTAGGAACCTCCATCCTCGGCAGACCTCAACCTCTATCCGGCTCTCGACGCGCTGAACCGCGAGCGCCCGGCTGGACGTCACACTCCGTCCACGACAGGTGTGAAGAGCCGGACAGGTGATCACCCCGGGGTAAGGAAACGTCGCCCGGATTCTCGAGTTTCGGGTGCGACCGCGGTCTGCGGGGGCCGGTGATCGTCCGGTGGCGTTGGGCGTATCAGGCGCGGTCGTGGAGAGTGACCTGGTAGCCGTCGGGGTCGGCGAAGGTGAATGTCCGGCCGAAGGGGCCGTCGATCGGTGCGGAGACGATGGTGTGACCGTCGGCGGCGAGAGCATCGTGGATGGCCTGGACGTCTGTGGCGTGGAGCCAGATCGCGGCACCGATGCCGGGCTGGGCAACGGATGCGAGATCGGTGCCGGGAACGACGTCGCGCAGTGCGAACGCGATCGGCTTCGTCTCGAAGACGACGGCGTGCGGAGGTCCGGCCTGCGAGCGGACGAGGCCGAGGTACTGCTCGTAGAACGCCTGCGAAGCGTCGAGGTCGCGCGCCTGGAGCGAGATGAAGTCGGGGCCGGTGGCGGGCATGATGATGCTCCTTCTCTTCGTGTCAGATTCCTGACACAGACCAAGGTATGTCAGAATGCTGACATGAGTCAAAACAGCGTCGGCGTCGACCTGGACAAATCACTGGGCTACCTGCTGAAAGAGGCTTCGAGCGCCCTGCGCGCAGCCATGGAGGAGGTGCTGCGGCCACTCGGGATGAGCGTGACGCACTACTCCTGCCTCGAGCTGCTGGCTCAACGGCCGGGCTTGTCGAACTCCGAGCTCGCGCGTGGTGCGTTCGTGACACGGCAGTCGATGAACGTGCTGCTCCAGGCCCTGGAACGAGAGGGCTACGTGACCAGGCCTGCGGAGGCACCCGTCGGGAAGGTTCTTCCCACGCGGCTCACGCCTCGCGGCCGACGGAGGCTCGAGAAGGCGACCGTAGCGGTTCGGTCCGTCGAGGTCAGAATGCTGGCCGGCATGACCGAGACCGAGCAGTCAGGCGCGTTCCGGATCCTGCAAAGCATGATCCACTCCCTGCGCGATGGCAACGACGGTGCATAGCTCGTTCCACGGCGCACGTCTCGTCGCGCCCGGGCAGGAGTGCAGCCGAGCATGAAAATCCGTGCAGGCGACCTCGAAACCGACAGACCCCGACTACACCCTCTTCTGGGATGAGCCGGAATGCCTGGAGCGGAATGACCTTCAGGTCGGATGCCGCCTCCGCTGCCATTGCTGCCAACCAGCAGGCGGCGGCAGATGCTCAAGCCCTGGCAGCAGTCCAGGCCCAGACCCAGGCCGGTGCCCAGGAGAGGAGCGCGGCGCAGACGCAGGCCCTGGAAGCCGAACGGGACGCCTTGGCCCTCGCCATGGCCTTCCAGGTCAAAGGTCACGAGGTGAGAGTCGGCGAAGTCCTGCGCGTCTTCGCCTACGTACTCGGGTGCGTTCATGCACGCGGAGCAGGCCGGTGCGCCGGGTTCGTCCGTCTGATTCGTGGTGCCCATGCCCGACGGCGAATCTGGCACGGAAGGGGCACGCGGCTGATCGACCGTCAGATATGACGAAGGCCCAGGTTCACGGGAACATCCCGCTGACCTGGGCCTTTGTGGCGCTTCGTGCGAAGTGCCCCCGGTAGGATTCGAACCTACGCACCCGCCTCCGGAGGGCGGTGCTCTATCCCCTGAGCTACGGGGGCCTGCCTTGCGACATGCAGAACAGTACCAGTCCTCACCTGGTCCTCGTGCACGGGTTTTGTCCGTGGCGGGGCCGTCGGATCGGGTGGAAACGGTGAAAGCACGGACAGGGCGTAGGTGGTCCGCCTACCCTCGGTAATGTGTCCGGCTCGTCGGGACGGGTCCTCGTCGTGGATGACAGCGAGGTGATCCGCCAGCTGATCAGGGTCAACCTGGAACTTGAGGGGTTCGAGGTCGTGACCGCCGCTGACGGTGCCGAATGCCTGGACGTGGTGCACGCGGTCCAGCCCGATGTGATCACCCTCGATGTCGTCATGCCGCGCCTGGACGGCCTGCGGACGGCGGCGCGGCTTCGCGCGGACCCGCGGACGAGTCATCTGCGGATCGCCATCGTCAGCGCCTGCACCCAGCTCGATCTGGAGCGCGGCGAGTCGGTCGGCGTCGACGCCTATCTGGGCAAGCCGTTCGAGCCGATGGAGCTGATCGCTCTGGTGCACCGCCTGGTGCGGTTGCCCGCGACACCGGCCCAGATGCTGGGTGCGCCCGCAGAGCAGGCGTTGCGCTCTGCGCGAACGCTGCAGCCGCCCTCCTTTGGACATGTTGGACATGACCGTCTCAGCCCCTAAACGCGGTGGCGGACGATCCCCCCTTCTCGCCTAGGCTTGCCCCCGTGACACCCGCAGAGCTTTCCCAGGCAGTCCAGTCCGCGGTTCGTGCCGCCGTCGAGGCGGGCGAGCTGACCGTCGCCGTGCCCGAGACGGTGACCGTCGAGCGGCCCAAGAACAGGGACCACGGCGACTACGCCACCAACGTGGCCCTCCAACTGGCGAAGGCGGCGTCCATGCCCCCGCGCCAGGTGGCCGAGCTGGTCGCCGCCCGCCTGCGAACGCTGCCCGGGGTCGCCAAGGTCGACATCGCCGGGCCCGGCTTCCTCAACGTCACGTTCGACGCCGCCACGCAGGGCGAGCTCGCGCGCAGCATCGTCGCCGCAGGCGCGGTGTACGGGCACAACGACGCCTTCGCCGGCCAGCGGATCAACTTGGAGTTCGTCTCCGCGAACCCGACCGGGCCGATCCACATCGGCGGGGTCCGCTGGGCCGCCGTCGGCGACTCGCTGGGCCGGATCCTGCGTGCCTCCGGTGCGGAGGTCACCACCGAGTACTACATCAACGACGCCGGCGTGCAGATCTCCAAGTTCGGCGGCTCGCTCTATGCCTCCGCCAACAACCGGCCGGTGCCCGAGGACGGCTACGTCGGCGAGTACATCAACGACATCGCCGCGCAGATCCTCTCCGACAACCCCGGCATCCTCGACCTTCCCGAGGACGAGCAGCGGGAGCGGTTCCGCACCGAGGGCCTGCGGCTGATGGTCGCCGAGATCAAGCGCTCCATGGAGGAGTTCGGCGCGCACTTCGACGTCTGGTTCTCCGAGAAGTCGCTGCACGACTCCGGCGCCGTCGAGAAGGCCGTCGAGCGGCTGCGGGAGCAGGGCCACGTCTTCGAGCTGGACGGCGCGACCTGGCTGCGCACCACCGACTTCGGCGACGACAAGGACCGCGTCCTGATCAAGGCCGACGGTGAGACCACCTACTTCGCGTCCGACGCCGCGTACTACCTGAGCAAGCGCGACCGGGGCCACGACGTCAACGTCTACATGCTGGGCGCGGACCACCACGGCTACGTGAACCGGCTGAAGGCCATCGCGGCGTGCGCGGGCGACGACCCGAACCGCAACATCGAGGTCCTGATCGGCCAGTTCGTCAAGATGCTGAAGGACGGCCAGGAAGTCCGCATGTCCAAGCGTGCGGGCAACATCATCACCATCGACGACGTCATCGACTGGATCGGCGTGGACGCCGCGCGGTACACCCTCTCCCGCTCGTCCACGGACTCCACGATCACTCTCGACATCGACGTGCTCACCAGCACGTCGAAGGAGAACCCGGTCTACTACGTCCAGTACGCGCACACCCGGATGTGCGGTGTCGCTCGCAATGCCGGTGACCTCGGCATCGACAAGGGCGCGGCGGAGGAGTTCAAACCGGAACTGCTCAGCACCGAGTGGGAGACCAACCTGCTCGGCAAACTCGGAGAGTTCCCCCGGATCGTCGCCAAGGCCGGTGAGCTGCGGCAGCCCCACCACGTGGCTCGCTACCTGGAGGAGCTGGCGGGCGTCTACCACCGCTTCTACGACGAGTGCCGCATCCTCCCCATGGGTGACGACGACGTCACCGACCTGAACCGCGCCCGCCTCTGGCTGGCCGAGGCGACCCGCACCGTGATCGCCAACGGCCTGGCCCTGCTGGGCGTTTCAGCCCCCGAACGCATGTGAGCAGCGCGAGGGGCGTGAGAGTGGGAGACCACACTCGCGCCCCTCGGCACACAGAGACCGTGGAGACACCCGCATGAGCCGCTCCGCCCACCCCGCAGGCCCGCGCCACGGGGACGTCATGCCGGAGGGTCACTTCACCGCCCCTCCCGCCGACCTGAACGCTCTCGACCCCAAGGTCTGGTCCCGGACGGTCACCCGCGACAGCCGCGGAACGGTCACGGTCGGCGGCATCGACGTGCAGACCCTCGCCGAGGACTTCGGCACCCCCGCTTACTTCCTCGACGAGCAGGACTTCCGCGCCCGCTGCCGCGCCTGGCGCGACGCCTTCGGCGCCGAGGCCGACGTCTACTACGCGGGCAAGGCGTTCCTGTCCCGCGCCGTCGTCCGCTGGCTGCACGAGGAGGACCTCAACGTCGACGTGTGCAGTGGTGGCGAGCTCACTGTCGCGCTCTCGGCCGGGATGCCGGCGCAGCGCATCGCCTTCCACGGCAACAACAAGTCCAAGGGCGAGCTCGAGTACGCGGTGAAGTCCGGCGTCGGCCACATCGTGGTGGACTCGTACGAGGAACTGGCCCGGCTCTCCTGGATCGCCCAGGACCAGGGCGTCCGGCAGAAGATCCTGATCCGGGTCACCGTCGGCGTCGAGGCCCACACCCACGAGTTCATCGCCACCGCGCACGAGGACCAGAAGTTCGGGCTCTCGCTCTCCGGCGGCCACGCCGCCGAGGCGGTGCGCCGCGCGCTGATGCTCGACGGCCTGGAACTGGTCGGCATCCACTCGCACATCGGCTCGCAGATCTTCGACACCGCCGGGTTCGAGGTCGCCGCCCGCCGCGTGGTCGGCCTGCTCGCCGAGATCAAGGCCGAGCACGGCGTCGAGCTGCCCGAGATCGACCTCGGCGGCGGCCTCGGCATCGCCTACACCAGCGAGGACGACCCCGCCGAGCCGGCCGAGATCGCCAGGGCGCTCGCCGGCATCGTCCGCCGCGAGTGCGAGGCGGCGGGACTGCGCACCCCCCGGCTGTCCGTCGAACCCGGCCGGGCGATCGTCGGTCCCACCGCCTTCACCCTCTACGAGGTCGGCACGGTCAAGCACCTCGAAGGGCTGCGCACCTACGTCAGCGTCGACGGCGGCATGTCGGACAACATCCGCACCGCCCTCTACGACGCCGACTACTCCGTGGCCCTGGTTTCCCGCACGTCCACCGCCGAGCCGATGCTGTCGCGGGTGGTCGGCAAGCACTGCGAGTCCGGCGACATCGTGGTCCGCGACGCGTTCCTGCCGGCCGACCTGGCCCCGGGCGATCTGATCGCAGTCCCGGCCACCGGCGCGTACTGCCGCTCCATGGCGAGCAACTACAACCACGCTCTGAAGCCCCCGGTGGTGGCGGTGTCCGGCGGCGAGGCACGGGTGATCGTCCGGCGCGAGACGGAGGAGGATCTCCTGCGTCTCGATATCGGCTGACGAAATACCGATCTCAAACTCTGGAACAGGTGAAGATTTATCCGCCGCGTCCCTGAGACTGGGAGGCAGAGCACGAGAACCGCGGTGCAGAAGAACAGTGCAGAACAGTGCAGTGCGGAAGAACCACGCAGTGCAGAAGAACGCAGCACACATCCCAAGCTGACAGCAGAGTGGAGTCGGACGATGCGCACACTGAAGGTAGCGCTCCTCGGTTGTGGAGTAGTAGGCACCGAAGTGGCCCGCATCATGACGACGCACGCTGCCGACCTCGCCGCGCGCATCGGCGCCCCGGTGGAGCTCGCCGGGGTCGCCGTGCGGCGCGCCAACCGTCCGCGGCCGGGGATCCCGGAGCAGCTGCTCACCACCGACGCGACCGAGCTGGTCAAACGCGACGACATCGACGTCGTGATCGAGGTCATCGGCGGCATCGAGCCGGCCCGCAGCCTCATCCTCACCGCCTTCGACCACGGCGCCTCCGTGGTCAGCGCCAACAAGGCGCTGCTCGCCGCCGACGGCGCGGCCCTGCACGGCGCGGCCCTGAAGGCTGGTGTCGACCTCTACTACGAGGCAGCCGTCGCCGCCGCCATCCCGCTGGTCCGCCCGCTGCGCGAGTCACTGGCCGGCGACAAGGTGAACCGGGTCCTCGGCATCGTCAACGGCACGACCAACTTCATCCTCGACAAGATGGACTCGACCGGCGCGGGCTACTCCGAGGCGCTGGAGGAGGCCACCGCGCTCGGCTACGCCGAGGCGGACCCGACCGCCGACGTGGAGGGCTTCGACGCCGCCGCCAAGGCGGCCATCCTCGCCGGGATCGCCTTCCACACCCGGGTCACCGCCGCCGACGTGTTCCGCGAGGGCATCACCGAGGTCACCGCGGCCGACATCGCCAGCGCCAAGGCCATGGGCTGCGTCGTCAAGCTCCTGGCCATCTGCGAGCGCAGCGCCGACGGCCGCTCCGTCACGGCCCGGGTCCACCCGGCGATGATCCCGCTCACCCACCCCCTGGCCTCGGTGCGCGGCGCCTACAACGCCGTCTTCGTGGAGGCCGACGCCGCCGGGCAGCTGATGTTCTACGGCCCCGGCGCCGGGGGCTCGCCCACTGCCAGCGCCGTCCTCGGCGACCTGGTCGCCGTCTGCCGCAACAAGCTGGCCGGTTCCACGGGACCGGGCGAGTCGGCGTACGCTCAGCTCACCGTGAGCCCCATGGACGACGTGGTCACCCGCTACCACGTCAGCCTCGACGTCGCCGACAAAGCAGGCGTCCTCGCCCAGGTCGCCACCGTCTTCGCCGAGCACGGCGTGTCCATCGACACCGTCCGCCAGCAGGGCCGGGAGGGCGACGCCTCACTCGTCGTAGTGACTCACCGCGCCACCGACGCCGCACTGTCCGCTACGGTCGCCGAACTGCGCAGCCTGGACAACGTCCGCGATGTGGCCAGCATCATGCGTGTCGAAGGGGAATGACCACAATGAGCACGACCATTGAGACCCGGGGCGCCCACACCCACCAGTGGCGCGGCCTGATCGAGGAATACCGCGACCGGCTCCCGGTGACCGCCTCCACCCCCGTGGTCACCCTGCTGGAGGGCGGTACACCGCTGGTCCCCGCCCAGCTCCTCTCCGAGCGCACCGGCTGCGAGGTCTACCTCAAGGTCGAGGGCGCCAACCCGACCGGGTCCTTCAAGGACCGCGGCATGACCATGGCGATCTCCCGCGCCAAGGAGGACGGCGCCCAGGCCGTCATCTGCGCCTCCACCGGGAACACCTCCGCCTCCGCCGCCGCGTACGCGGTCCGCGCCGGGATGGTCTGCGCGGTGCTGGTGCCGCAGGGCAAGATCGCGCTCGGCAAGATGGGCCAGGCGCTGATCCACGGCGCCAAGATCCTGCAGGTGGACGGCAACTTCGACGACTGCCTCACGCTGGCCCGCGACCTCTCCGCGAAGTACCCGGTCGCCCTCGTCAACTCGGTGAACCCGGTCCGCATCGAGGGCCAGAAGACCGCGGCCTTCGAGATCGTCGACATGCTCGGGGACGCGCCCGACATCCACGTCCTGCCGGTGGGCAACGCGGGCAACATCACCGCGTACTGGAAGGGGTACCGGGAGTACGCCAAGGACGGGTTGGCCACGCGGACCCCTCGAATGTGGGGCTTCCAGGCCTCAGGTTCCGCTCCCATCGTGGATGGTGCGCCCGTCCTCAAGCCGCAGACGATCGCCACCGCGATCCGCATCGGCAACCCCGCCTCCTGGGACTTCGCGATCGCGGCCCGGGACGAGTCCGGCGGCCTGATCGACAAGGTCACCGACCGTCAGATCCTGTCCGCGTACCGCCTGCTGGCCGCTCGCGAGGGTGTGTTCGTCGAGCCGGCCTCCGCCGCCAGCGTCGCCGGTCTGCTGCAGGCCGTCGACCAGGGTCTGGTCGATCCGGGCCAGCGGATCGTCTGCACGGTGACCGGCAACGGCCTCAAGGACCCCGACTGGGCCGTGGCCGGCGCTCCCCAGCCCACCACCATCCCGATCGACGCCGCGGCCGCGGCCGAGCGGCTCGGCCTCGTCTGACGGATCCGGTCGGACCAGCCTCATCTGACAGCTCGCCCCCGGCGGGGCCGTGCGCGGGTGTACCGCGCCAGAACCCATCTTCGATACGCTGAAGACCCCCGCCGTAGGCGAGAACACTCCAGGAGCGACAGCGACATGCCCGCCCCCGCCTTCCGTGCCGCCGCGACCCGCGTCCGCGTCCCCGCGACCAGTGCCAACCTGGGCCCCGGCTTCGACGCCTTCGGCCTCGCGCTGGGTCTGTACGACGACGTCGTCGTCCGGGTCGCCGAGTCCGGGCTGCACGTCGACATCGCGGGGGAGGGGGCCGAGACCCTGGCCCGCGACGAGCGCCACCTCGTCGTTCGCGCCATGCGCGCCGCCTTCGACCGCCTCGGCGGGCAGCCGCGCGGCCTGGAGGTCGTCTGCGCCAACCGGATACCGCACGGCCGCGGACTGGGCTCCTCCTCGGCCGCGATCGTCGCAGGGATCGTCGCAGCCCGCGCGGTGACCGTCGGCGGCGCCGAACTCATGGACCAGGCGGCCGTACTGGCGCTGGCCTCGGAGATCGAGGGCCACCCCGACAACGTGGCCGCCTGCATCCTCGGCGGCTTCACGATCGCGTGGACGGACGAGGGCCACGAGGCCCACGCCGTCACCCTCGCGCCCTCCCAGGAAACGGTCCCTGTGGTCTTCATCCCGGCGAACCCGGTGCTCACCGAGGTCGCCCGCGGCCTGCTACCGGCGACGGTCCCGCACGCGGACGCGGCGGCGAACGTCGGCCGGGCGGCGCTGCTGGTGGAGGCCCTCACCCGCCGTCCCGAGCTGCTGCTCCCGGCCACCGAGGACCGACTCCACCAGGACTACCGGACCCCGGCGATGCCCGAGAGCGCGGCTCTGGTCGCGGTGCTGCGGGCGCAGGGGGTCGCCGCCGTCATCTCCGGCGCCGGACCGACCGTCCTCGCCCTCACGGACGAGGGAACGGCGGAGAAGGTGCTCGCCGAGGCGGACCCCGCGTGGGCTGCCCACCGTCTGGAACTCGACCTCGAAGGCGCCTCGGTACTGCCGCTCTCGGGTTGAGCGGGGACCGGAACCGGGTGTATCGAAGGGTGAGATCGGGGACACGATTGACAGACACACAGTGGGGGAATGTTTGTTGGGTCCAGTAGTGTTAATCTCATGTCTGCACCAGGCGCCCTACGGGGCCCGGTGCGCCGCGTCCCGTTCCTGGTCCCCTCCGTTCCGCGGAGTGCCCGTTCCGGGACAGCAATTCTCCGGGAGCCCGCCACAGCGCGTACGCAGCCTGCCTGCGCAAGTGTGACCGCATCCCGAAGCCGTGTCGGTGCCTCAGTCCCGCATGTGACGCACATGGCCTGCAGAAACCAAGCAGCCGTGCTGAGACTGCAGTTTGGGGAGGGGAAACCATGACACGCGACGGGGGCCCGGGAAGCGGTGTGCGTCAGCACACAGGACACCGCACTTTCGTATGACCGCCATCCGGCGGACCACCGCCCCGTACCTGCGAAAACGAGCGCAGGGACGGACAGCACAACCGGTCGCCGAGCCAGACAGGCCGACGTCCGCTCCAGGGAAGGACCCTTCGTGAGCGACACCACCGATCTGATGGGCGCGCGCCCGGACGCTGACGCGTCAGACGCAACCACGGCCCCTGCGCCGAAGCGCCGTCGGACCACGGGCACCGGGCTCAACGCCATGGTGCTCGCAGAGCTCCAGCAGCTCGCCACCGGCCTTGGCATCAGCGGCACCGGCCGGATGCGCAAGAGCGACCTGATCGACGCCATCAAGGCGAAGAGCGGCGGAGACCCGCTGCTCGCCGCTGCCGATGCGCCGGCCGCGAAGCGTGCGACCCGTACCGCCAAGGCGAGCACGGCTCTCGCCGAGCCCGCCGTCGAGGCACAGGACGCGGCCGTCGCCGCTCCCGCGCGCCGTACCGCCCGCTCGCGTGCCGCCGAGCAGCAGCAGATCGACATCCCGGTGCAGACCGCCGGTGACGCGCCTGCCGCCGAGCGTGCGCCCCGCCGCGCCCGCCGGGCCACCGCGCCCGTGACCTCGCTCACAGGGGCCGCTGAGGGCACCCAGCAGGACGCGCCGGTCGCCGTCGAGCCCGCCGCGGCGTCGACCGCGACCGCCACCGAGGTCCGTGAGCGCCCCGCGCAGGACCGCCCGGCCCAGGACCGCCCCGCGCAGGACCAGGGCCGTTCCGACGGCGCGGAGTCCCGCGAGGGCCGCCGGGACCGTCGCGAGCGCCGTGAGCGCACCCAGGACGGCACCGTCGGCACCATCGAGACCGAGGGCGGCGACCGCGGCGAGAACCGTCGCGACCGCGCGACCGACCGGGTCGGTGACCGCACCGAGCGTGCCGGTGACCGCAGCGACCGCGGTGGCAACGACCGCAGCGAGCGCCGCAACCGGCGCGACCGCGGCAACCAGGGCCAGGACGGCGGCGGCCAGGGCAACCAGGGCCGTCAGCAGAACGGCGGCCAGGGTGGTCAGGGCGGCCAGAGCCAGAGCCAGGGTCAGGGCGGCCAGGGCGCGCCCCAGGGCGGCTTCCCGGACGACGACGAGTTCGGTGGCGGCCGCCGCCGTGGCCGCTACCGCGACCGCAACCGCCGCAACCGCCGCGACGGCTTCGAGGGCCCGGCCGAGCCGCAGGTCAACGACGATGACGTGCTCATCCCCGTCGCCGGCATCCTGGACATCCTGGACAACTACGCCTTCGTGCGGACCTCGGGCTACCTGTCCGGTCCCAACGACGTGTACGTGTCCCTGGCCCAGGTCCGCAAGAACGGCCTGCGCAAGGGTGACGCGATCACCGGCGCGGTGCGCCAGCCCAAGGACGGCGAGCGCCGCGAGAAGTTCAACGCGCTGGTCCGTCTGGACTCGGTCAACGGCAGCGAGCCCGACAACGGCCGCAACCGTCCCGAGTTCAACAAGCTCACCCCGCTGTACCCGCAGGACCGGCTGCGCCTGGAGACCGACCCGGGCGTGCTGACGACCCGGATCATCGACCTGGTCGCGCCGATCGGCAAGGGCCAGCGTGGTCTGATCGTCGCCCAGCCGAAGACCGGCAAGACGATGATCATGCAGGCGATCGCCAACGCGATCACCCACAACAACCCCGAGTGCCACCTGATGGTCGTCCTGGTCGACGAGCGTCCGGAAGAGGTCACCGACATGCAGCGCTCGGTCAAGGGCGAGGTCATCTCCTCGACCTTCGACCGCCCCGCCGAGGACCACACCACCGTCGCCGAGCTCGCCATCGAGCGTGCCAAGCGCCTGGTGGAGCTGGGTCACGACGTGGTCGTGCTGCTGGACTCGATCACCCGTCTGGGCCGCGCCTACAACCTCGCGGCCCCGACCTCCGGACGCATCCTGTCCGGTGGTGTCGACTCGACCGCGCTCTACCCGCCGAAGAAGTTCTTCGGCGCGGCGCGCAACATCGAGAACGGCGGCTCGCTGACCATCATCGCCACCGCGCTGGTCGACACCGGCTCGCGGATGGACGACGTGATCTTCGAGGAGTTCAAGGGCACCGGCAACATGGAGCTCAAGCTCGACCGCAAGCTCGCGGACAAGCGCATCTTCCCGGCGGTGGACGTGGACGCGTCCAGCACCCGCAAGGAGGAGATCCTGCTCGGCTCCGAGGAGCTGGCGATCACCTGGAAGCTCCGCCGGGTGCTACATGCGCTGGACTCGCAGCAGGCCATCGAGCTGCTGCTGGACAAGATGAAGCAGACCAAGAGCAACGCCGAGTTCCTCATGCAGATCGCGAAGACGACGCCGGGCCAGGACTGACCCCGACGCCTCTCCGCAACGCCGCCGCCCCGGGCCCTCCAGCCCGGGGCGGCGGCGTTTCCCGTCCGTCGCGTACGCTCAATGAAGTCCCCCCAATCCGGACCAAAGCCACATTTCTACACCAGGCATACGCACCGGAGCAGCGAAGGACGGTCTCACCCGCCATGACGGACGAGTCGAACGAGCAGCGAGAGCAGGGCGACGAACGGCGGCCGCGCAGCCGTCGTCGGCGCCTCCTGGCCATCGCGGCCTGGTCGACGGCCGTGGTCGTAGCGCTGCTCGGGGCGGGCGGCGGCTACCTGTTCTGGAAGTTGAACCACAACATCAAGTCGGTCGACATCAACG
The DNA here is from genome assembly GCF_041262165.1 of Streptacidiphilus sp. MAP12-16. NCBI lineage: Bacteria > Bacillati > Actinomycetota > Actinomycetes > Kitasatosporales > Streptomycetaceae > Streptacidiphilus > Streptacidiphilus sp. MAP12-16. The sequence goes on along the minus strand of NZ_JBGCBY010000026.1, from coordinate 60,832 downwards.
CCAGCCTGGGCAGCGACCGCCCGGCGGCGTCCGGCAGCGGGGTGATGAACATCCTGGTGCTGGGCTCGGACTCGCGCTCGGGGGACAACGGCAAGCTGGCCGGCGGAACCGCCGACGGCACGGCCCGCTCCGACACGGCGATGGTCGTCCACGTGAACCAGCGGCACGACCACGCCGACGTGGTGAGCCTTCCCCGCGACACCCTGGTCAGCAGGCCCTCCTGCACCTCCACGACGGGCACCGGCAGGGGCCGCACGCTCCCGCCCGCCGACGGCGTCATGTTCAACACGGCATACGAGGTGGGCGGTCCGGCCTGCGCGGTGAAAACCGTGGAGTCGATGACCGGCATGCGGATGAACCACTTCATCGAGCTCGACTTCGCCGGGTTCGCCAAGCTGATCGACGCCCTCGGCGGCGTCACCGTCACGACCACCGTCGACATAAACGACACCGACAGCGGCCTGCACCTCAAAGCCGGGACGACGCATCTGAACGGCACCCAGGCCCTCGCCTTCGTCCGTACCAGGCACGGCGTGGGTGACGGCAGCGACCTCGGGCGGATACAGCTGCAGCAGCAGATGATCAAGTCGATCCTGCAGCAGGCCGACAGCGTCGACCTGCTGACCAGCCCCGGCAAGCTGTACGACATCGCCGACACCGCCACCAGCGCGCTCACCACGGACAGCGACCTGGGCTCGGTCACCTCGCTGATCTCCTTCGCGCAGAGCTTGAAGGGCATCGGGGCCAAGGACGTCACCGCGGTGACCATGCCGACGGCCACCGCGCCCAGCGACCCCAACCGCCTGGTCGCGCTGGACCCGCAGGCCACCGACCTGTGGACGGCGCTGAAGCGCGACCAGGCGGTCCCCGAGTCCGTGCTCAGGCTGCAGCAGGCGAACCCGGCCACCGTCGCCACCGCGAGTGGCACCGCGCAGGCCGGCACCGTGCGGTAGCGCTGCGCCCTCGGGGCAACGTCAGGGCGACCTCGGCGTCAGGGCGACCTCGGGTAGTGCACCCGGAATAAGCGATGCCGTCCCTCAGTTTGGGCAGATGCGGCCAGTGCTGGCAGACTGGTACGTCGGTCCCGGTTCACGAACGGCATCCCGCCGTCCGACCCGGAACCCTCCCGAACCTAGGAGCACCCCTTGAAGCCCGAGATCCACCCGACCTACGTGGTCACCCAGGTCACCTGCACCTGCGGCGCCGAGTTCACGACCCGTAGCACCGAGCAGTCCGGCGTCATCCGCGCCGAGGTCTGCTCGCAGTGCCACCCCTTCTACACCGGCAAGCAGAAGATCCTCGACACGGGTGGCCGCGTCGCCCGCTTCGAGGCTCGCTTCGGCAAGAAGCACGCCGCCAAGCAGAGCTAGCGACCTGTCGGCGCCGACCGGGCGTCCCCAGCCGTACACGGCAGGGGCGTACCCGGTCGGCGCCGTTCGCGTTGCACTATCGTTCCCGCGCGGTCCCCTCACCGGGTTCTCGCGTGGTTCCCCACTCGGTCGCACAGGCAGTCGGAAGAAGGCGCGGTCCCATGTTCGAGGCAGTCGAGGAGCTCCTGAGCGAGCACGCGGTTCTCGAGGAGCGGCTGGCAGACCCTTCCGTCCACGCCGACCAGGCCGAGGCCCGCAGGCTCTCCAAGCGCTACGCCGAGCTGACGCCGATCACCGCGACCTACCGGGCCTGGCGGCAGACCGGCGACGACATCGAGACCGCGCGCGAGCTCGCCGACGACGACCCGGACTTCTACGCCGAGATCAAGCAGTTGGAGCATCGCCGCGTCGAGCTGACCGAGGAGCTGCGGCTGCTGCTGGTCCCGCGCGACCCCAACGACGACAAGGACGTGCTGCTGGAGGTCAAGGCCGGCGAGGGCGGCGAGGAGTCGGCGCTGTTCGCGGGCGACCTGCTGCGGATGTACCTGCGCTACGCCGAGAAGATCGGCTGGAAGACCGAGATCATCGACGCCAACGAGTCGGACCTCGGCGGCTACAAGGACGTCCAGGTATCGGTGAAGGCCCGCGCCAACGCGGAGCCCGGCCAGGGCGTCTGGGCCCGGCTGAAGTACGAGGGTGGCGTGCACCGCGTGCAGCGCGTGCCGGCGACCGAGTCGCAGGGCCGGATCCACACCTCCGCGGCCGGCGTGCTGGTCACGCCCGAGGCCGAGGACGTCGAGATCGAGATCCACGCCAACGACCTGCGCATCGATGTCTACCGCTCCTCGGGCCCCGGCGGCCAGTCGGTCAACACCACCGACTCGGCGGTCCGGATCACCCACCTGCCGACCGGTATCGTCGCCTCCTGCCAGAACCAGAAGAGCCAGCTCCAGAACAAGGAGGCGGCCATGCGCATCCTGCGCTCGCGGGTGCTCGCCGCCGCCCAGGAGGAGGCCGACCAGGAGGCGAGCGACGCACGCCGCAGCCAGGTGCGAACCGTGGACCGCTCGGAGCGGATCCGGACCTACAACTACCCGGAGAACCGCATCTCGGACCACCGGACCGGCTTCAAGGCGTACAACTTGGACCAGGTACTCGGCGGCGAGCTCGACGCGCTGATCCAGTCGGCGGTCGACGCCGACGCCGCAGCACGTCTCGAAGCCGCAGCCCAGAACGGCTGACCCGAGCCACAGGCGTACGAGCGCCCCAGTAGCACCGCCAGCAGCACCCCGAGCAGCACCCCGTGGAACAAGACGACAGGAGGCACGCAGTGAACCTGCTGCTCGCCGAGGTGGCCCAGGCCACCCAGCGATTGGCCGCCGCCGGCGTGCCCTCGCCGCGTTTCGACGCCGAAGAGCTCGCCGCGTTCGTCCACGAGGTCAAGCGGGGCGAGCTGCACAACGTGGCCGACAGCGACTTCGACGCCCGTTACTGGGAGGTCATCTCCCGCCGCGAGGCCCGCGAACCCCTGCAGCACATCACCGGGCGGGCCTTCTTCCGCTATCTGGAGCTGCAGGTCGGCCCGGGGGTGTTCGTGCCCCGTCCGGAGACCGAGTCGGTCGTCGGCTGGGCCATAGACGCGCTGCGCTCCATGGACGTCGCCGAGCCACTGGTGGTGGACCTCTGCACGGGCTCCGGAGCGATCGCGCTGGCGCTGGCGCAGGAGGTTCCGCGCAGCAGGGTCCACGCCGTGGAGCTGTCCGACCAGGCGTACGCGTGGGCCCGGCGCAACGTCGACGCCAGCCCGGACGCCCCCCGGATCAGCCTGGTCCAGGGCGACGCCACCACCGCCTTCGACGACCAGCCGGAGCTGCACGGCCGCTTCGACCTGGTGATCAGCAATCCGCCGTACATCCCGCTCACCGAGTGGGAGTATGTCGCCCCCGAGGCCCGCGACCACGATCCGGAGCTGGCGTTGTTCTCCGGCGAGGACGGTCTGGACACCATCAGGGGCATCGAGAAGGTTGCCGCGCGGCTGCTGAGGCCCGGCGGGGTCGTCGTCATCGAGCACGCCGACACCCAGGGCGGCCTGGTCCCGTGGATCTTCCGCGAGGAGTCCGGCTGGACCGACGCGGCCGACCATCGCGACCTCAACAACCGTCCGCGCTTCGCCACGGCCCGCAGAGCCGCGCTGTGAGCGCCGCACCCGTTCAGCCAGCCCAGGGAAGGGGCCTGCACCGATGAGCCGCCGCTACGACTGTGCCGATCCGAGTGACCGTGCCGCCGGCCTGCGCGAGGCCGCGTCGGCGATCCGCCGAGGCGAACTGGTCGTGCTGCCCACGGACACCCTGTACGGCATCGGCGCAGACGCCTTCAAGCCGGAGGCGGTCGCCGCGCTGCTGGCGGCCAAGGGCCGCGGCCGCAACATGCCCACCCCCGTTCTGGTCGGCTCGCCGACCACGCTGCACGGCCTGGTCAGCGACTTCTCCGAGTCGGCCTGGGAGCTGGTCGACGCCTTCTGGCCCGGCGGCCTGACCCTGGTCACCCGGCACCAGCCGTCGCTGCGCTGGGACCTCGGCGACACGCGGGGCAGCGTCGCGGTGCGGATGCCGCTGCACCCCGTCGCCATCGAGCTGCTGAACACCACCGGGCCGCTCGCCGTCTCCAGCGCCAACCTGACCGGCGGCACGCCCCCGGCGGACTGCGACGAGGCGCAGGGCCAGCTGGGCGACAGCGTCTCCGTCTACCTGGACGGCGGCCGGGCGGACCACGCGGTCGCCTCCACCATCGTCGACGTCACCGGCAAGATCCCGGTACTGCTCCGCGAGGGCGCGGTCACCGCCGCGCAGCTCCGCGAGGTGGTACCCGACCTGGAGGCCGGCAGTTGACCGACCACCGTAAGGGAGTGAACGGCGCCGGGCCCCATCGTGGGGCCACGGCGGGCGCCGTCATTCCCTTGGGCGGTTCGCTGAACCCAGGTCTCGGCGCGGGCCTCGGGACCGGGCGGCACGCCCGTCCGGTCCAGCGCCCCTACTACGGCGGCGCGGAACCCCGCCACGGCGCGTTCAAGATCCTTTACGTCTGCACCGGCAACGTCTGCCGCTCGCCCATCGCCGAGCGGCTGACCCGGCACGAGCTGGCGCACCGCCTCGGCGAGCGGGCCGGCGACATCCTGGTCGAGAGCGCGGGGACCTGGGGCCACGAGGGGGCCCCGATGGAGTCCAACGCCGCAGAGATCCTCGGCGAGTTCGGTGCCGATCCGCAGGGCTTCATCGGCAGGGAGCTGCTGGACGAGCATGTGATCGGCGCCGACCTGGTGCTCACCGCGACCCTTGACCACCGGGCCCAGGTGATCTCGATGGGGCATGCGGCCGGTCTGCGGACCTTCACCCTCAAGGAGTTCACCCGGCTGGTGCGCGCCATAGACCCGGCGACGCTGCCCGAGGCCGCGGAGCATCCCGGCGAGGTCGCCGAGCGCGCGCGGGTCCTGGTCCGCGCCGCCGCGGCGCTGCGCGGCTGGCTGCTCGCGGCCACGCCCGAGGCCGACGAGGTCGACGACCCCTATGGCGCACCGCTCGGCATGTTCCGCAACTGCGGCGAGGAGATCTTCGACGCGCTCGACCCGATCGTCACGGCGCTGACCGGGGTGGCCCGGGTGCCCGCCTAGCCCGGTTCAACGCGCTCAGGCCAGGCGTAACGATTCCTCCCGCCCTACAGTGAGGCTAGAGCTCACACGGCGTAGGGAGCGAAGCGATGTCAGTGGTCATCGAGCGCCCGGGTCGTCCCGCCTCGCTGCAGGAACAGGACCCGGAACTGGCGGCCGTCCTGGACGCCGAGCGGCAGCGCAGGGCCACCCAGATCGACCTGCTCGCGGGGGAGAACTTCACCTCGACCGCCGTGCGCGACATCCTCGCCGGGCCGTTCGCCGACAAGTACGCCGAGGGCTACCCCGGGCGGCGGCACCACACCGGCTGCGCGCACGCCGACGCCGCCGAACGGCTGGCGGTCGACCGTGCGAAAGCGCTGTTCGGGGCGGAGCACGCCAACGTGCAGCCGTACTCCGGAACCTCGGCGGTGCTGGCCGCGTATGCCGCGCTGCTGCGCCCGGGCGACACGGTGCTGGCGATGTCGCTGGCGCACGGCGGCCATCTGACGCACGGCTCGGGCGCGAACTTCTCCGGTCGCTGGTTCAACTTCACCGGCTACGGCGTGCGCGAGCGCGACGGCATGATCGACCTGGACCAGGTGCGCGACCTGGCCCGCGCGGTGCGCCCCAAGGCGATCATGGCGGGGGCCATCTCCTACCCCCGGGCCATCGACTGGGCCGCTTTCCGAGCCATCGCCGACGAGGTCGGGGCTTATCTGATCGCCGACGCCGCGCAGACGATCGGCCTGGTCGCAGGGGGTGTACTGGCCTCGCCGGTGCCCCATGCGGACGTGGTGTGCGGGGTGACGCACAAGCTGCTGGGCGGCCCGAGGGGCGGTCTGCTGCTGTGCACGGCGGAGCTGGCCGGCCGGGTGGACCGGGGCGTGTTCCCGTTCACCCAGGGCGGTCCCGCGGTGAACCAGGTCGCCGCGAAGGCGCTGGTGCTCGGCCTGGCGGCGACCCCCGCGTTCGGGACCTACACGCGGCAGACGGTGGCAAACGCGAAGGTCCTGGCCGAGGCACTGGAGGCGGAGGGTCTGCGTCCGCTGACCGGGGGCACGGACACGCACCTGGTCACGGCCGACGCCCGGGCCGTGCGCCTGGCCGAAGGAGTGGGCCTGACCGGTCGCGCCGTCGAGCAGCGCTGCGAGGCGGTGGGGCTGCTGCTCGGGAAGTGCGCGGTACCGTTCGACGACGTGCCCCCCTCAGCGGCCTCCGGAGTACGTCTCGGCACGGCCTGCGTCACCACCCAGGGGATGCGGGGAAAGGAGATGACGGAGCTCGCCACCCTTGTGGGAAGGGCGATCCGGGTGCCCGACGACGCCCGGGGCGAGGCATCCGGACAGCGGAAAGCCGTGGCCAGGGAGGTGCTCGCGCTCGCGCGGCGCTTCCCGGTGGACGACGAACCTGCGGCCCCTTCCTGACCGTCGGATCGGTAAGACGACCTGTAGACAAAACCGCAATGGTGGCTACTGGCGTCCCTCTGCATAGGGTGGTGCGCTGTGACGCAGCACCAACACCATCCAACCCACGCGACTCGGCCGCTATGCTCAGCCGGAGTCACGGGGGTGCCGACCGCAACAATGGAGGGCGCTGGTGCGTGAGTTCCTGCTGACGCTGTGCGTCGCCGCTGCGGTCACCTACCTGCTCACGGGACCGGTCCGGAAGTTCGCGATCATCGCCGGTGCGATGCCGCAGATCCGTGACCGGGACGTGCACAAGGAGCCGACGCCGCGACTCGGCGGCATCGCCATGTTCGGCGGCCTGTGCGCGGGACTGCTGGTCGCGGCCCACCTCTCCACCCTGGCCAGCGTCTTCAATGGCCCTGGGGACGTCCCCGCACTGCTCTCCGGCGCCGGGATCATGTGGATCATCGGCGTGCTCGACGACAAGTGGGGCGTCGACGCACTGGTGAAGCTGGGCGGCCAGATGGTCGCCGCGGGCGTCATGGTGCTCCAGGGCGTCACGGTCCTCTGGCTGCCGGTGCCCGGGGTCGGGACCGTGGTCCTGCCGCAGATGTGGGGCACCTTCATCGCCGTGGCGCTGGTCGTGATCAGCGTCAACGCGGTCAACTTCATCGACGGCCTGGACGGCCTGGCCGCCGGCATGGTCTGCATCGCGGCGCTGGCCTTCTTCGTCTACTCGTACCGGCTCTCCTACGGCTACGGCATCTCCGACGCCCTGCCCGCGACGCTGTTCAGCGCGATCCTGGTGGGCATGTGCCTGGGCTTCCTGCCGCACAACCTGCACCCGGCCCGGATCTTCATGGGGGACTCCGGTGCGCTGCTGCTCGGTCTGGTCCTCTCGGTCTCGATGATCTCGCTGACCGGCCGCGTCGACCCGAGCGTGATCACGGCGCAGACCAACGGCTCGCAGACGGACGCCGTGCACACGATGGTTCCCATCTACATCCCGCTGCTGCTGCCGCTCACCGTGATCGCGATTCCGCTGGCGGACCTGATCCTCGCCGTGGTGCGGCGCACCTGGGCCGGAAAGTCGCCGTTCGCCGCCGACAAGCGGCATCTGCACCACCGACTGCTGGAGATCGGGCACTCGCACAGCCGGGCAGTGATGATCATGTACTTCTGGGCCTCGCTGATCGCCTTCGCCACGGTCGCGTTCTCGGTCAACAACGCACCGGGGCTGGCGATCAAGATCGCCATGGCTGCCTGTGTGATCGGGATCATCGTGCTGCTGATGCCCCGCTTCAAACCGAATGCCCCCCGGATGGCGGAGCGCTTCCTGCCGCCGCGCTACCGCCGAACGGCTGTGGTCGAACCCGTCAAGGTAAGGGAAGTTCTTACTGAGGCGAGCGTCGCCGCTCGGCCGAGCCGACTGGATCAGGTGGCTTCCCTGTCCCACGAGGACGAGGAACTGCTCCGCAAGATCGGGACCGGTGCCCACGCCTCCGGCCGCCATTCGGGCGCATCGGGACGTAACGGCAGGTAACTCCCCTGGGTGACGCTCATGTGGCACGGAGCACACGTCTAGGGTAAAGACCTCACCAAATAGCTTGTGATACCGTTCACGACATCAGGAGATGAGCCGAAGGACCTTATGGGAGAGGGTCGTTCGGTCGCGATCCGCCTCGCGGGTCTGTGATCCAGTGCTCGATCTCCGCCTTCCCTTGATCATTTTTTCCACCCATCGCGCCGGAGTTGACGACGATGCTGTCCAACGACGCCCGGATTCTCCGGGGTGCGGCCCTCGTGGCCGCTCCCGTGGGGATCGTCGCCGCTGTGGTCAGTGTGCTTGTCGCCGGCCAGAAGGGCCTGGTCGGTGCGCTGGTCGGGCTGGCTGTGGTCGTCGGCTTCTTCGGACTCGGCTTCTGGGCGCTGATGCGCATCACCCAGAACAGGCCGCAGCTGGTGATGATGGCCGGGCTGCTGGTCTACGCGGTGCAGATGCTGCTCGTCGGCGTCTTCATCGTCGTCTTCAAGAACACCACGCTGTTCAACGGCAGGGCCTTCGCCTTCACCCTGCTGGCCACCGCGCTGGCCTGGGTGGGCGGTCAGGTCCTCTACACCCTCAGAAGCAAGACGCTCTACGTCGACCCCGAACCGTCCGTGCCTCCCAGGGAAGCTCGGCCGGCGAAGACGGAGCCTCGCGATGGGCTGTAAGGGCGGACTAAAGTCGCTTCATCCCGATCTGCTATCGTCCGGAATCGCATCCGGCCGGGACAGGCAAAGCCTCCTCGGCCTGCGACTTGCCCGGATCAGCAGCTGTAGAAACGGTGCAGATCCCGGAGGTGCCTGGTCCTCGGACAGAGAGCCGAGTCGACTGCGGCGGCACCACCACCCCACGTCCCCCGTGCCGACCCGTGGCCATGACGGCCGCGCCGACACACAAGGTTGCAGTTCTTATGCGTCACGACGAAGGAGTCACGGGTGAGTGCCCAAACGCTGCTCGCTGAGAGCGGATGCCACATCCAGCCGTCCGGCTGTGGTTTCCCCGCCCCGGGTCTCAACTCGTTCAACTTCCAGCCGATCTTCTCCATCGGCAGCTTCCACTTCACCAAGCCGATGCTCCTGGCGATCCTCTGCATGCTGATCGTGGTGGGGTTCTTCTGGGCTGCCTTCAGCAAGCCGAAGCTGGTCCCCGGCAAGCTGCAGCTGATCGGCGAGATCGGCTACAACTTCATCGCCCGCGGCATCGCCCGTGATGTGATCGGCAAGAAGGGCGACAAGTACGTCCCCTTCCTGACCTCGATCTTCTTCTTCGTGTGGATCATGAACATCATGTCCATCATCCCGCTGGCCCAGTTCCCTGTGGCCTCGCGCTTCGCCTACCCGGTGGCGCTGGCGGCGCTGGTGTGGATCACCTACATGTACCTGACGTTCAAGACCCACGGCTTCAAGGGCGGCGTCAAGAACCTGGTCTGGATGGAGGGGCTGCCCAAGCCGCTCATCCCGCTGATCGTGTTCCTGGAGTTCCTGCAGAACGTGATCACCCGTCCGTTCACCCTCGCGGTGCGGCTCTGGGCCAACATGTTCGCCGGCCACATGCTGATCGTGATGTTCAGCGTCGCCACTTGGTACCTGCTGACCCCCTCGATCATGGCGGCCTTCGCGGGCGGATCGTTCATCCTGGCCGTCGGCATGACCGCCTTCGAGGTGCTGATCCAGTTCCTGCAGGCCTACATCTTCACGCTGCTGACCTCGCTCTACATCAGCGGAGCGCTTGAAGAGGGTCACTGACCCGCACCGCAGTACCCAACAGACTTCCGCTGGGAAGCCCCCCATCGGATCGCATCAAAGGAAGACAGGGAAAAATGTCTGCCGCTCTCGAGACCATCAACCTCGCTGCCTCCACCGGCGTCAGGGGCAACCTCGGCGCTGTGGCCTACGGTCTGGCCGCCATCGGCCCCGGCGTGGGCATCGGTCTGGTCTTCGGCCACTCCATCGAGGCCATGGCCCGTCAGCCCGAGGCCATGCCGATCATCCGTCAGAACATGTTCCTGGGCTTCGCGCTCTGTGAGGTTCTCGCGCTCCTCGGCCTGGTCGTCCCCTTCATCTTCAGCTAAGCCGACCGGCCAGTAGCCACACTCGACGAAAGGTTCAGACATGCTGAACTTGATTGCGGAGGGGGCCCCGCAGAATCCGCTGATCCCCGATACCGCGGAACTGATCATCGGCCTGCTCTGCTTCTTCATCGTCTTCGGCGTCCTCGGCAAGATGCTCCTGCCCAACATCCAGAAGACCTTGGAAGAGCGGCACGACGCGATCGAGGGTGGCCTGGAGCGGGCGGCAGAGGCGCAGGCCGAAGCCACCCGGACGCTTGAGGAGTACCGGGCCCAGCTCGCTGAGGCCCGTCACGAGGCCGCTCGGATCACCGAGCACGCTCGTGAGCAGGGTTCCGCGATCATCGCGGAGATGCGCGAGGAGGGACAGCGTCAGCGCGAGTCCATCATCGTCGCAGGTCACGCCCAGATCGAGGCGGACCGCCGCCAGGTGACGACCGCCCTCCGTCAGGACGTCGGCCGCATCGCCACCGACCTGGCCGGCCGCGTCGTCGGCGAGTCCCTCGAGGACGCCGCACGGCAGAGCCGGATCATCGACCGCTTCCTCGACGAGCTCGAGTCCCAGGCGGCCCGGTCGTGAGCAGTGCCACGCGTCAGTCGAACGCCGCAGCCCGCGAGCGCCTGGAGGCGCTGACCGACAGCACGTCGGTCGACACCTCCGCACTCGCCGCGGACCTGCTGGCCGTGACCGCTGTGCTCGATCGCGAGATCGGGCTGCGCCGGACTCTCACCGACCCGGCGACCGCGGGGCAGCGCAAGGCCGACCTGGTCACCGCGCTGTTCAGCGGCAAGATCAGCGCGATTGCGGTCGACCTGGTCTCCGGCATGGTGCGGTCCCGCTGGTCCGCTCCGCGCGACCTGGTCGACTCCGTCGAGCAGCAGGCCGCCTACGCCGAGATCATCGGTGCGGACAAGGCCGGCGCGCTGGACGAGGTCGAGGACGAGCTGTTCCGCTTCGGACGGGTCGTCGCCGGCAGCACCGAGCTGCGCGCCGCGCTCACCGACAACGCCGCGAGCAACGCCGCCAAGGCCGCGCTCGTGCAGCGACTGCTCGGTGGCAAGGCAAAGCCCGCGACCCTGCAGCTGGTCACCGCGCTGGTGACCCAGCCGCGTGGACGTAGCCTGGAAGGCGGCCTGGAGGAGTACTCCCGGCTGGCCGCAGGTCGGCGTGGCCGAGTGGTCGCCCTGGTGACCACGGCGGTTCCGCTGTCGGACAGCCAGAAGGAGCGCCTCGGCGCGTCCCTGGCCCGGCTTGTGGGTCGTCCGGTCCACCTGAACATCGACGTGGACCCCTCGGTCCTCGGCGGTGTCCGCGTCCAGATCGGCGACGAGATCATCGAGGGCACCATCGCGAACCGTCTGGACGGCGCGCGACAGGGCCTGGCCGGCTGAGCAATCAGGCGGGCAACAGCACAGCGGGCTCGAAGCCCAAGCAGCATCCGACCCTCGGTCGGTAAACACGGTCAGTACCTACGGCTGACCGAGAGTCGAATACTTGCGGCCCTCCACGGGCGGGCCGAGGATCGCAACTAGGAGAGCAGGGAACCCAGATGGCGGAGCTCACGATCCGGCCGGAGGAGATCCGGGACGCGCTGGACAACTTCGTCCAGTCGTACCAGCCGGACGCCGCCTCGCGTGAAGAGGTCGGCACGGTCGTTTACACGGCGGACGGCATCGCCCGAGTCGAGGGTCTGCCCTCGGTCATGGCGAACGAGCTGCTGAAGTTCGAGGACGGCACTCTCGGCCTCGCACTGAACCTCGACACCCGCGAGATCGGTGTCGTCGTCCTCGGCGAGTACAGCGCAATCGAGGAGGGCCAGACGGTCCGCCGCACCGGCGAGGTCCTGTCGGTCCCCGTGGGCGAGGGCTACCTCGGCCGCGTTGTGGACCCGCTGGGCCAGCCGATCGACGGCCTCGGCGAGATCGCGTCCCACGGCCGCCGCGCCCTGGAGCTGCAGGCTCCCGGCGTCATGTTCCGTCAGTCGGTGCACGAGCCGATGCAGACCGGAATCAAGGCCATCGACGCGATGACCCCGATCGGCCGCGGCCAGCGTCAGCTGATCATCGGCGACCGCCAGACCGGCAAGACCGCGGTGGCGATCGACACGATCATCAACCAGCGTGACAACTGGCGCTCCGGCGACCCGAAGAAGCAGGTCCGCTGCATCTACGTCGCCATCGGCCAGAAGGGCTCCACCATCGCCTCCGTGCGCAGCGCGCTGGAGGAGGCGGGCGCGCTGGAGTACACCACCATCGTGGCCGCCCCGGCGTCCGACCCGGCCGGCTTCAAGTACCTCGCCCCGTACACCGGCTCGGCCATCGGCCAGGAGTGGATGTACGACGGCAAGCACGTCCTCATCATCTTCGACGACCTGAGCAAGCAGGCCGAGGCCTACCGCGCCGTGTCGCTGCTGCTGCGCCGCCCGCCGGGGCGCGAGGCCTACCCGGGTGACGTCTTCTACCTGCACTCCCGCCTGCTGGAGCGTTGCGCCAAGCTGTCGGACGAGCTGGGCGCGGGCTCGATGACCGGTCTGCCGATCATCGAGACCAAGGCCAACGACGTCTCGGCGTACATCCCCACCAACGTCATCTCCATCACCGACGGCCAGTGCTTCCTGGAGTCCGACCTGTTCAACGCCGGCATCCGCCCGGCCGTGAACGTCGGTATCTCGGTCTCCCGCGTCGGTGGCTCCGCGCAGATCAAGGCCATGAAGTCGGTGGCCGGCCGACTGCGTCTGGACCTGGCCCAGTACCGCGAGCTGGAGGCCTTCGCCGCCTTCGGTTCCGACCTGGACTCGGCCTCCAAGGCACAGCTGGAGCGCGGCGCCCGCATGGTGGAGCTGCTCAAGCAGGGCCAGTACCAGCCGTTCCCGGTGGAGGAGCAGGTCGTCTCGATCTGGGCCGGCACCACGGGCCAGCTGGACAACGTCCCGGTCGCCGACATCCGCAAGTTCGAGCGCGAGTTCCTCGACTACCTGCGCCGCGAGCACAAGGGCGTCCTGACCACGATCGTCGAGACCAGCAAGCTCGAGGACGGCACGATCACCTCCCTGACCGAGGCCATCACCTCGTTCAAGCAGGAGTTCACCACCTCCCAGGGCGCGCTGCTCGGCGACTCGGCCTGACGAGAGACGGAAAGGACGGTAACGACCCATGGGAGCACAGCTTCGGGTCTACAAGCGCCGGATCCGCTCTGTCACCGCGACGAAGAAGATCACCAAGGCGATGGAGATGATCTCCGCGTCGCGCATCATGAAGGCGCAGCGCGCGGTGGCCGCCTCCTCCCCGTACGCGATCGAGCTCACCCGTGCGGTGACCGCGGTCGCGACGAGGTCGAACGCCAAGCACCCGCTGACGCAGGAGCCGGTTGACGCGGTCCGTGCGGCGGTGCTGGTGGTCACGGCCGACCGCGGTCTGGCCGGCGGCTACTCCTCCAACGCCATCAAGGCGTCGGAGCAGCTGTCGGAGCGTCTGCGGGCCGAGGGCAAGCAGGTCGAGACGTACATCGTCGGTCGCAAGGGCGTGGGTTACTTCGCCTTCCGCGAGCGGCCGGTGGCCGGTTCGTGGACCGGCTTCTCGGACAAGCCGACCTACCAGGACGCCAAGGCTGTCTCGGCCGCGTTGATCGACGCGTTCGTTGCGGACACGGCTGAGGGTGGCGTGGACGAGCTGCACCTGGTCTCGACCGAGTTCGTCTCGATGCTCACCCAGAACCCGGTGGAGGTGCGTCTGCTCCCGCTCAAGCTGGAGGAGACGCAGGCGGCGGCGCAGGAGCACGGCCCCTTCCCGCTGTACGACTTCGAGCCGTCGGCCGAAGGCGTCCTCGACGCCCTGCTGCCGCGGTACGTGGAGAGCAGGATCTACAACGCCCTGCTGCAGTCGGCCGCTTCGGAGCACGCCGCCCGGCGTCGTGCGATGAAGAGCGCGACCGACAACGCGGGCGACCTCATCAAGTCGCTTTCGCGACGTGCCAACTCGGCCCGACAGGCCGAGATCACCCAGGAAATCAGCGAGATCGTCGGTGGCGCCACCGCCCTGGCCGACGCGAACGCGGGGAGAGACTGACAATGACTGCCACTGTTGAGACGCCGACGGCCACGGGCCGCGTCGCGCGGGTCATCGGGCCGGTCGTCGACGTGGAGTTCCCCGTCGACGCAATGCCGGAGATGTTCAACGCGCTCAAGGTCGAGATCGACGCACCGGACGGCACCGGTCGCAAGGTGCTGACCCTCGAGGTCGCCCAGCACCTCGGTGACGGCCTGGTCCGCGCCATCTCGATGCAGCCCACCGACGGCCTGCCCCGCGGTACCGGTGTGGTCAACACCGGCTCGGCGATCACGGTCCCGGTCGGCGACATCACCAAGGGCAAGGTGTTCAACACCCTTGGCGAGGTCCTGAACGTCGACCGTGCGGAGTTCGACGCGCAGGTCGAGACCCGCTGGCCGATCCACCGCACCGCGCCCCGCTTCGACCAGCTCGAGTCGAAGACCGAGATGTTCGAGACCGGCATCAAGGTCATCGACCTGCTCACCCCGTACGTCCAGGGTGGCAAGATCGGCCTGTTCGGTGGTGCCGGTGTCGGCAAGACCGTCCTCATCCAGGAGATGATCTACCGCGTCGCCGAGAACTTCGGTGGTGTGTCGGTCTTCGCCGGTGTCGGTGAGCGTACCCGCGAGGGCAACGACCTCATCGAGGAGATGAAGGACTCGGGCGTTCTGGACAAGACCGCCCTGGTCTTCGGTCAGATGGACGAGCCGCCGGGCACCCGTCTTCGCGTCGCGCTCTCGGCCCTGACCATGGCCGAGTACTTCCGTGACGTGCAGGGCCAGGACGTGCTCCTGTTCATCGACAACATCTTCCGGTTCACCCAGGCCGGTTCCGAGGTGTCGACCCTGCTCGGCCGCATGCCCTCCGCGGTGGGTTACCAGCCGAACCTGGCCGACGAGATGGGCCTCCTGCAGGAGCGCATCACCTCGACCCGCGGTCACTCGATCACCTCGATGCAGGCGATCTACGTCCCCGCGGACGACCTGACCGACCCGGCCCCGGCCACCACCTTCGCCCACCTCGATGCGACGACCGTGCTCTCGCGGCCGATCTCGGAGAAGGGCATCTACCCGGCCGTGGACCCGCTGGACTCGACGTCCCGCATCCTGGACCCGCGCTACATCGCGCAGGACCACTACGACACGGCCGTCCGTATCAAGGGGATCCTGCAGAAGTACAAGGACCTCCAGGACATCATCGCGATCCTCGGTATCGACGAGCTGAGCGAGGAAGACAAGATCACCGTCTACCGCGCCCGCCGCATCGAGCGCTTCCTCTCGCAGAACACCTACGTGGCGAAGCAGTTCACCGGTGTCGAGGGCTCGACCGTCCCGCTCGACGAGACCATCCACGCGTTCAACGCCATTGCCGACGGCAAGTACGACTCCACTCCGGAGCAGGCGTTCTTCATGTGCGGTGGCATCGAGGACCTGGAGCGCAACGCCGCCGAGCTCGCCAAGAAGTAACCCTTCCTGGCTGGGCCTGGTGCTGAGGGGCGGCCCCGTACGGGACCGCCCCTCGTCACACTCCACCCACTTCCGCCACCCCGGTTAGGGGTGAAGGCGGTGGACCGATATTCTTTCCGTAACCCGGGCTTCACGGCACGGGCATCAAGACCTAGGAGCCCACGGTGGCTGAGCTGCACGTCGAGCTGGTCGCGGCCGACCGCAAGGTCTGGTCGGGCGAGGCCACGATCGTCCTTGCCCGTACCAAGTCCGGTGACATCGGCATCCAGCCGGGGCACACGCCCGTGCTGGGTGTGCTGGAGTCCGACCCGGTGACCATCCGCCAGGCGGACGGCACCACGGTGGTCGCGGCGGTGCACGGCGGCTTCCTGTCCTTCGCGGACAACAAGCTGTCGGTACTGGCCGAGGTCGCCGAACTCGCCGACGAGATCGACGTCGAGCGGGCGGAGCGAGCCCTGTCGTCGGCCAAGGCCGACGCCGAGGCCGGCGCGGCGCGCCGCGCCGAGGTCCGGCTGCAGGCGGCGACCGGCCGTTAGGCGCACTCGCTGTATCTGCTTGACCTGTACCACCGGTCCCGGGGCACGCGAGTGACCCCGGGACCGCTGTATCCGCAGTACCGCACCACCGGAAGTACCCGGCCGGACCGCACGGGAATACGAGAGTTACCCCCGGGGCGGAACGGCAGTTGACAGGACAGCATCCGCCGACAGGCGACAGGCGAGGAGGTGGCAGGGCATGGTCCTCGTGGTGGTGGTCGTCATCGCGGTACTGCTGGCCGCCCTGCTCGGCCTCGGCGCGTTCGCACTGCGCCGGCGTCTTATCCAGCGTCCCGGCGGCACCTTCGACTGTTCGGCCCGGTTGCGGATGCCCGACCTGCTGCTTCCCGCACCCGACGCCGTCCCGGACGTCGACGCGCCGCTGCCCTCCGGCTCCGCCCCCGGCCCGGCCGTGACCGACAACGGCGGCAAGGGATGGGTCTTCGGCATCGCCCGCTACAACCACGACTCCGTCGAGTGGTTCCGGGTGTTCAGCTACGCCCCCCGGGCCCGCCGGGTGCTGCAGCGCTCCCGGATCGAGGTGCTGCACCGCCGCACGCCGCAGGGGCAGGAGGAGCTGGCCCTGCTCTCCGGCGCGGTCGTGCTCACCTGCCTCCACGCCGGTGAGCCGGTGGAGCTGGCGATGAGCGAGGACGCCCTGACCGGCTTCCTCGCCTGGCTCGAGGCCGCCCCGCCCGGCCAGCGCGTGAACGTCGCCTGACGCTACGCTCGCATTATGGTCAACCTCACGCGTATCTACACCCGCACCGGCGACGACGGGACCACCGCGCTCGGCGACATGAGCCGCACCCGCAAGACGGACCCCAGGCTCGCCGCCTACGCGGACAGCAACGAGGCCAATGCCGCGATCGGCGTGGCCATCGCCTGCGGGGGCCTGGACGAGGACGTGAAGGCCGTCCTGACGCGGATTCAGAACGACCTCTTCGACGTGGGCGCGGACCTGGCGACGCCGGTGGTCGAGGACCCGAAGTACCCCCCGCTGCGGGTGCTGCAGACCTACGTGGACCGGCTGGAGCAGGACTGCGACCGCTTCCTGGAGGACCTGGAGAAGCTGCGCAGCTTCATCCTCCCCGGCGGCACCCCGGGCGCGGCCTACCTGCACGTCGCGTGCACGGTCGTGCGTCGCGCGGAGCGCAGCACCTGGGCGGCGATCGAGGCGCACGGCGACAGCGTCAACCCGCTGACCGCGACCTACCTCAACCGGCTCTCCGACCTGCTGTTCATCCTGGCCCGCACGGCCAACAAGGCGGTCGGCGACGTGCTCTGGGTCCCGGGCGAGAACCGCTAGAAGCCGCCCAGTACTCGCCCGTCCACGCGTGGGGGACGCGGCCGGACCCGATCGCGGGCCCCGTACGATGCCGGGATGGAACGGTTGCGGGTGGTGGGTGGCGCGAGGCTCGCGGGGCGGGTGCGGGTACCAGGAGCGAAGAACAGCGCGCTGAAGCTGATGGCTGCATCGCTGCTGGCGCCGGGCGAGACCCGGCTCGGCAACCTGCCGCGGATCCTCGACGTGGAGATCATGGCCGACCTGCTGCGGCGGATGGGCTGCACGGTGACCCTGGAGTGGTCGCGGCAGCCCGGACACCACAGCGGTACGGCGGTCATCGACGTGCCGGTCGAGCCGGGCCACGAGGCCGACTACGACCTGGTGCGGCGGATGCGCGCCTCGATCGCCGTGCTCGGCCCGCTGCTGGCGCGTTGCGGCCGGGTGCGGGTGGCCCGGCCGGGTGGGGACGCCATCGGTTCGCGCGGCCTGGACATGCACATCGACGGCCTGACCCGGCTCGGTGCAGTGATCACCAACGAGCACGGGTTCCTGGTCGCCTCCGCGCCCGGCGGCCTGACCGGGGCGACGGTCGAGCTCGACTTCCCCAGCGTGGGTGCCACCGAGAACGTCCTCATGGCGGCGGTCCTGGCCGAGGGCGCCACGGTCATCGACAACGCCGCGCGGGAGCCCGAGATCGTCGACCTGTGCCTGATGTTGCAGGCGATGGGCGCGAAGATCGGCGGTGCGGGCAGCTCCACCATCGAGGTGCAGGGCGTGTCCCGCCTCTCGCCGGTGACCTACGAGACCGTCCCGGACCGCATCGTCGCCGGGACCTTCGCGGTCGCGGCGGTGATGACCCAGGGCGACGTCATCGTCGAGCACGCCCGTACCGAGCACCTGCGGATCGCCCTGGACAAGCTGTCCGCGAGCGGGGCCGACATCAGCGCGGTTCCCGACGGCTTCCGGGTGGTGATGGACCGTCGTCCGCGTGCCGTCGACGTGGTGACACTGCCGTTCCCCGGCTTCGCCACGGACCTGCAACCGCAGTTCGCCGCGCTCAACGCGGTCGCCGAGGGTGTCTCGATGATCACCGAGAACATCTTCGAGGCACGCTTCGTGTTCCTGCAGGAGCTCGCCAGGCTGGGCGGACAGATTCGCACGGACGGTCACCACGCGGTGCTGCGCGGCGTTCCCCGGCTGTCCGGCGCGCCGGTGGAGGCCACCGATGTGCGGGCGGGCGCCGGTCTGGTGCTGGCCGGCCTGGTCGCCGAGGGTGTGACCCTGGTCTCCGAGATACACCACATCGACCGCGGCTACGCGGGCCTCGTCGAGCAGCTGACCGAGCTGGGCGCGGAGGTCACCAGGGAGCCCGTCCCCGGGCCGGTGCCCGTCGGCTAGGCAGGGCCGAACCGGGCGGGGTGCGCGGCCGGCCGGGGTGCTCAGCCGGCCGGGGTGCTCAGCCGGGCGGGGTGCCGACGACCCGGCGGGCTTTGCCCGCCTCCTCGGGCCAGACCATCAGCCGGGGACCCTGGGTGGTGTCCACCAGCGTGCTGCGGATGCCCGCCGCGTCCAGGCGGGCGATCAGGAGCAGGGTCTCGGCCGGGTCGGCGGGCGCGGCGATCGGGATGAGCAGTCCGTAGTCGCCGGGGGCGCCCCGCCGGGGCGTGCGCGAGGCGAACGAGCGTCCGCGGCGAGGGCTCCAGGTCCAGCGCAGCAGCAGCACCAGCACGCCCACGACGGCGAAGGGGAGGACGAGTTCGAGGAGTGGATCAAGTCTGCTCATCGTGCCGCCTCCGCTCATCTCCTCCCAGTATCGAGGGTGAGCTTCGCCACGGGAAGACGAGCCCCCGTCGCTGGCGCGCCGGCGTGGGCGTTAGATTCTGCTCTCAGGCACCGGCGCCGTGTGGGAGACCCCTGACGTACCGGTCGGCCTTGAACGACTCAACGACGAGAGGACACCACCGTGGCCAAGCAGATCGCCGTCATCGGGGCCGGGCTCATGGGCTCCGGCATCGCGCAGGTCTCCGCCCAGGCTGGGTACGAGGTCGTGCTGCGCGATGTGACGGACGCGGCGCTGGAGCGGGGGCTCGCGGGGATCAGGGCCTCGTACGAGCGTTTCGTCGCCAAGGGCAGGCTCACCGCCGAGGATGCCGAGGCAGCGCTGGCGCGGATCACGCCCACCACGGACCTGGACGCGGCGGGCAGCGCCGACCTGGTCGTGGAGGCGGTGTTCGAGCAGTTGGAGATCAAGCAGGAGTTGTTCCGCGCGCTGGACCGGATCGCCAAGGACGGCGCGGTGCTCGCCACCAACACCTCGGCGATCCCGATCACCCACATCGCGGCCGTCACGGGCCGTCCGGAGTCGGTGGTCGGGGCGCACTTCTTCTCGCCCGTTCCGATGATGCAGCTCTGCGAGTTGGTGCGCGGCTACAAGACCAGCGACGCCACCCTGGCCGCCGCGCGGGAGTTCGCCGAGGGCGTGGGCAAGACCTGCGTGGTGGTGAACCGCGACGTGGCCGGGTTCGTCACAACGCGGCTGATCTCGGCGCTGGTCGTCGAGGCCGTGAAGCTCTACGAGTCCGGCGTCGCCTCGGCCGAGGACATCGACACGGCCTGCCGGCTGGGCTTTGGCCACGCCATGGGGCCGCTCGCCACCGCGGACCTGACCGGCGTGGACATCCTGCTGCACGCGACCAGGAACATCTACACCGAGACGCAGGACGAGAAGTTCGCGCCGCCGGAGATCATGGCGCGCATGGTCACCGCGGGGGATCTCGGCCGAAAGAGCGGCCAGGGTTTCTACACGTACCCTGACGGGTCGTCGTGAGCTTGCTCACCTGGGGCTGGTGCGGTGCGTGAGGTGGACGATAATCGTCCACAGTTGCGAATCGGGACGAGAAGTTCTCACTCGTAGGAGTGAATTCGCATCAGGTTTCGCCGTGGCCAGCAACCCTGACACCTGGTTCCGCGTCAGATGAGAGAAGCATCAGTTCAACAGCTATTACCGGGTCCCGGGTTGCTGCCGGTTGTCGTCGTCGCGGAGGAGCGCACATGCGGATCAGGGGTGACCAAGCCCACCTGGCCATCGAGGGACGCCTTGATGTGCGCTCCGCCGCCGACGCGCGCTCCGTCCTGCACCAGGCCGTCGACTACGGGCACGGCGATCTGGTGCTCGACCTCTCCCGGCTGGACTCCTGGGACGCCACCGGGCTCGGCGTGATCATGGGGACCCACCGCCGGGCCGGACGCGGCGGGCGTCGCCTGGTGCTGCGCGGCGTACCCGCGCAACTGCAGCGGCTGCTGGTCGCGACCAAGCTGCACCGTATCCTCGCCATCGAGGGATACGTGCCCGAGGCGGCCGCCGAGGCCGCGGTCCCCGCCGGCTGAGCAGCGGATGAGTCGGGCCCCCAGGTCGTAAGGTGACTTTCCCGTAACGGTGTCCGGTCTGGATCTACCCGGACGGGACTGGTGGGTGAAGAGTGTGCGAAGGTCCGGGGGCTGGTGTCGGAAAGCTGCCCTGGGACGGGAGAATGTCCCGGCACTGCGCTGAGAGCTCTGTTGCGGAGCGCGTTTCCTGGGGCGAAAGAGGATGATGAACCCACACACGGTGGGCGGCGGCAGCGGCTCGGAGAGCCGGCCCCCGCACGACACCGACTCGCCGACCCTGGCGCGGATACCCGCGGACCAGATACCCGTCGGCCCGGCACCCGTAGGCCAGACCGCCGCCGGCCGGATACCCGCTGGCCAGGCGCCTGCTGACCAGACGCCGGTTCAGCACGCGGCCGCGGAGACCTCGCCGCACCTCCCCGTCCGGCAGCGTGACGCCGCCTCCGCCGAACTGGTCCGGACCACCGCGCCCGCTGTGGACGCGGCCGCCGAGACCGTCGCCGACGGGAGCGCCCGCACCGGCGTCGTCGTCACCGGTGAGCTGTGGCTCACCGTCAACGCACCCGACGGCAGCACCGTCGTCGACTGCCCGCCAGGACTGCGTCCGCAGCCGGTCCAGGCCCCCGCCGATCCCCTCGTGCGCCCCCGGTCCGCCAGCGGCCTGCTGGAGCGTGACGCGCTCTGCGAGCGCCTCCGCGCCCTGCTGCTCCAGGGCCGCTCGGTCCGCCTGGTCGGCCCCGCCGGCTCGGGACGCAGCGCGATCCTGGACGCCGTCGCCGGCGCCTGCTCCGGCCTCGCCCCGGCCGGGGTGGTCCAGCTCAGCGGCTACTCCCGGACGTCCGGCGACCTGCTCCAGGACCTCTTCGCGGCGACCCACCACGCGCCCGGTCACCGGCCGGGACGGGCCCTGATGCCGGACCTGCTGCGTGACCTCTGCGCCATCGTGGTTGTCGACGACGTCGAGTTCAGCGGTGAGGCCCTGGAGGACCTGCTCGCGGCAGCCCCGGAGTGCTCCTTCCTGCTCTCGTCGACCCCCGAGGTCGCCACCCCGCTCACGGGCTCCCGGCTCGAGGAGTCGCGGCTGCCGGGTCTGTCCCGGCAGTCCTCGCTCGCCCTGCTGGCCCGGCTCGCCGGGCGCACCCTCGACGAGACCGAGCGCGCCTGGGCCGTGGACCTCTGGTTCGAGTCCGAGGGCCTGCCGCTGCGCTTCGTCCAGGCCGCCGCGCTGCTGCGGCACCGCGAAGCCGCCATCGAGGCGATGGCTGCCGGACTGCCGGGGCCCGAGTGGCTCGGTCCGGCCACCGCCGAGACCAGTGTGGACCTGCTCAGCCCGCAGCGGACGTCGGGTGCGCCGGTGGACCCGGCCGTGGTGCCCGTACGGCCGTCCAACGGGTCCGACGGGCCCGGCCCGGCGGGTCGTGGCGACGGGGAAGCGGCCAGGCCGACCCCCGGGGGTTTCGAGGCGTACCTGAGCCAGCACGGCAAGGACGACGTTCCGCTGCCCGACCCGGTTCCGCTGCCCTCGGTCGCGGAGAGTGCCGCCCCTGCCGTGCGCATCGCCCGCGGCCTCAGCGTGTCCGCACGCCGCACCCTGCGCCTCGCCACCGCTCTCGGCGGGGAGTGCCCCAGCGCACCGCACCTGCCCGCGCTGATCGACGTCGGCCACGGCGAGGCAGCGCTCGACGAACTGGTCGAGGCCGGGCTCGCGACCGCGGCCGGTACGCACCACCGGCTGGTCGAAGGAGTGGCGGCGCTGCTCGCCGAGGAGTGGCCCGACGAGGAGGCCGCACGCGCGGCGGCCCAGCACTTCGCCTGGTGGACCGGCCACGCCTCGGTGACGGAGCAGCAGATCGCCGACGAGGCCGAGGTGCTGCTCGCCACCATGCACGCCGACCGCGAGGCCGGCCGGCACCAGCAGGTCGTCCTGCTCGCTCGCGCTTCGGCGCCGGCCTTCGCGCTGGCGCTGCGCTGGGGGGCGTGGGAGCGGGCGCTGCGCTTCGGCCTGGAGTCCGCGCGGGCGACGGCAGCGGTGGCCGAGGAAGCCTGGTTCCACCACGAACTGGGCGTCCTGGCCCTCTGTGTGGGCGCGTACGACCGCTCCCGCGCGGAGCTGGAGGCGTCGGTGGCGCTGCGCGGGGCGCTCGGTGACGCGCGGGGCACCGCCACGGGTCGGCAGGCGCTGGAGCGCCTGGACCGGGCGGGCACGACGGTCGCCGGGGGCACGGTCGTGATCGGCGTTCGGGCGACGCCCGGGATGCCGGGGTTCCGGCGGATTCTGCCGTTCGCCCGGCAGAGCACGGACGACGGCAGGGTGACGCGGCGTCAGGTGATGCTGGCGGTCGCGAGTGTGGTGCTGATGGGCGCCCTCGGTGCGGGCGTCGCGGTCGCTGTGGGGGCCTTCACAAAGGTGGGGGCAGGCACCGGGGTGACCGTGCCGCAGGTGGTGACCAGCACGGATCCGGCAGCGCCGTCCCCTACGGACACCGGCGGTGCGCTGCCGGCGGCGTCTGCCTCCAGCGGGACGCCCAAGGCCACCGCGAGTTCGAGCAGTTCGGTGCCGCCGAGCTCGTCGAGCAGCCCGAACACCTCGCCGAGCTCCAGCCCCTCGGACACCCCCAGCCCGACTCTCAGCCCGAGCACGCCTCCGCAGAGTCCGACGACGAAGCCGAGCCCCTCACCGTCGCCGACCCACACGTCGCCTTCGCCGTCAGCCAGTGCGTCGTCCTCACCCAGCGCGTCACCGAGCCCTAGCACCTCCACGCCGACGGGTGCCCCAGCGGGGTCGGCGCCGGTGGCGCCGCCCCCCTCGGTCTCCGGCTGATGATGCGCCCGATCAGAACAGCTTGAGCTTGTCGTCCTCGATGCCGCGCAGTCCGTCGTAGTCGAGGACGACACAGCCGATGCCGCGGTCGGCGGCGAGGACCCGGGCCTGCGGCTTGATCTGCTGTGCCGCGAAGATGCCCTTCACCGGAGCCAGTAGCGGATCGCGGTTGAGCAGTTCCAGGTAGCGGGTGAGTTGCTCGACGCCGTCTATCTCGCCGCGGCGCTTGATCTCCACGGCGACGGTCGCCCCGGAGTCGTCGCGGCAGAGGATGTCGACCGGACCGATGGCGGTCGGATACTCCCGCCGGATCAGCGTCCAGCCCGCGCCGAGGACCTCCATCCGGTCCGCGAGCAGTTCCTGAAGGTGCGCTTCCACGCCATCCTTGATCAGT
Organism: Streptacidiphilus sp. MAP12-16; assembly: GCF_041262165.1. Taxonomy (NCBI): domain Bacteria; kingdom Bacillati; phylum Actinomycetota; class Actinomycetes; order Kitasatosporales; family Streptomycetaceae; genus Streptacidiphilus; species Streptacidiphilus sp. MAP12-16. The sequence goes on along the minus strand of NZ_JBGCBY010000026.1, from coordinate 36,857 downwards.
CCGGGGTCGACCCCCAGCTCGTGCGAGGAGTCGAGCATGACCTCCTCCAGCGTGATGATCAGCTTCTCTCCGGCCTTGTTCTCCACGGTCCACTTCCCGTCGCCCTCCTTGAGGGTGCAGGGCGGGGACATCCAGTTGAGAGGCTTGTAGGCGCGGTCATCGGAGTGGATCGCGACGCTTCCGTCGGACTTGACCAGGATGAGCCGCGGGGCGGACGGCAGGTGGGCGGTGAGCCGGCCTGCGTAGTCGACTGAGCAACGGGCAATTACGAGACGCACGGCCGACCACGCTAGCCCACCGAGGCCATTCGGAGCGATTCGGCGAGAGATCCGGCCGAGCCGAAACCGACCGCGTGCGCGGGCGCGTTGTGGAGAGACGATGGGCCGCGAGCCTGAAGCGCGCGCCGCGACGTGCACCGGTTGCAACAGGAGTGGCTTGATCCGTACGCGGCAATCTGGTGCCTCTGGGCACGGTGCTTTACGGTGAGTCACGGGGTGTTGCGGAGAGGAGGATCGGATGAGATGTCCGGTCGACCTCGTCATGATCGGCCCCCTCTGGGTCGACTTGGGGCGGAGTGTGGTGTTCCGCCCCCTGCGCGTACGTTCCCTGGCACGCTGTTCTGAACGTCTTCCAGTTCTCGGAAGCTGTACAGGTCAGGCACGCGTGTGAATCAGGCCGACCTAGTCGGCCGTGCCATTGGTCCGCAGCACCTTCGCGCCGCAGCACCACCTCGGGGGCCGCCCGGCTCTGCGAGGTTCGCGAGAGGAGAACCCATGTCGCTCGACGTCTCACCGGCCCTGCTCGAGAAGGCCGAGCGAGGCGAGGTCGACGAGAGGGAATTCGTCGACTGCGTCCGCAACTCCCTGCCCTACGCCTGGGCCCTGATCAGCTCCTTGGTCGCCCAGCAGAAGGTCGACGGCAGCGAGTTCGCCGACAACCAGGTCCCGCCGCCGTCGGAGCAGGCCCGTGGCCAGTTGCTCCGTGCGTTGGCGAGTGATGCGATCCGGGGTTCGCTGGAGCGGCACTTCGGTGTCCGCCTGGCGTTCCAGAACTGCCACCGGGTCGCCGTGTTCCCGCCCGGGCCGGGGTCGGAGGCCCGGTACGCCTTGTTCACCTCGGTACGTGCCCAACTGCTCAACCAGTCCGAGGAACTCAGGGACTGCTGAACTTCCCGGCAGTAACCCCCCGGTGCCGCACTTGAAGTCACCCGAACCCGCCGACGCCACCCCTCTACGTCGGCGGGACGGTGCGGCCGGCCAGGCACCGCCCGTACGTTCAGACCAGCAGCGGGAGCACCTCAGCGCCGAGCCGCTCCACGTTGCGCAGCGTCAACTCCCGGTCGCCGGAGCCCTCCACCAGCAGCGCGAACCGGCGCACCCCGGTCCGCTCGGCCGTCGCACTGATCCGGTCGGCGCACAACTGCGGCGTCCCGACGGCGTGCAGGTCGCACAACAGCTCGGTGTACTCCTGCGGGTCGCGCATCCGCCGCTCCCGACCGTCCACGGTGCGGTGCGCCGACAGGCCGTAGCTGAGCCATCCCGGCATCGACTTCAGCAGCACCCTGCGGGCCTCGGCGCCGGAGTCCTCGATCTGGACGACGCCCGCGGTCATGTGTTCCGCCTCGATCCGGGCGATCTGGTCCGGAGTCCGGCCGGCCTCGCGGGCCGCGACGCGGTAGGCGGCGACCATGGCCGCCTTGTCCTCGTCGTTCGAGTGCATGCCCAGCAGCATCGGCACGCCCTTCTCGGCAGCCAGTCGGACGGTGCCCATGGAGGTGCAGGCGACCATGACCGGCGGCCCGCCGGCGGCGGCGCGGGGTGCGAGGCCACCGCCCGCGTACTCGGGCCCCTTGCTCCCGCCGGGGAAGGGGTGGAGCAGCGGCTGTTCGGTCGCTCGTGGGACCACGGCGACCTCGGGGAAGGAGTACCGGGGCCCGGACGCGCCGACCCGCGAGGAGCGGAGCCAGCGCAGCAGCAGGTCGAGCGATTCCGGGAAGCCGCTCTCGAAGGCGTCCACGCCCGTGCCGAAGACGTCCAGGTCAACCCAGGGGCCGCCCCTGCCCACGCCGAGCGTGAACCGGCCGCCCGAGGTGAGGTGCAGCAACGCGGCCTGCTCGCCCAGCGCCACCGGGTGCTGCGTCGGCAGCACGCTGACCGCGGTGCCGATCCGGATCCGCCGGGTACGGCCCAGCAGCAGCGCGGCCAGCGTCGCCGCGGAGGGGCAGACGCCGTAGGGGACGAAGTGGTGCTCGGCCAGCCAGACGCTGTCGAGGCCCGCCTGCTCGGCGGCGACGGCGGCGGACACGGCCCGGTCCAGCGCCTCCGCATGGCCCTGTCCTGGGAACTGCGCGGCGATCAGGAAGGCTCCGGTGCGGATCGGCGGCGGAGCGCCGGCAGCGGCGCCGGGCGCGGGCCTCTGCTTGGGTACCCTGACAGCGGTGACGGTGCCTGTGCTTCTGGCTGACATGGGGAATCAACTCCTCGGTCCCGCGGGGAACTTCGGTCCCGCATCTCCCTCTGGAGTAACTCATGTCATGTGCCCCTGGCACGCCGATTCGGTCCCATGGGCCCGATAACGGGTGGAATTGGGGTCGCCCTCTCGACCAAATAGCGATCTTGTGCTAGGAGATTTCGACACGCTTTGATCGTGAACGGGTGAGCCGGACGGCGGCCGACTCCTCGTACCCTGGAGTAGTCCAGCATCCCCGCCCGCCAAGGGAGTACCGTGTCGCCGCGCCGCAGTCGCCCCCGAGGGAGTGAACCCGAGAACCCGCGTTCGGGTGGTGGTGGAGGCTGGGGTCTGGAGCAGACCGAGAGCTATCGGGGCGAGGAGTGGACGGTCCGCACTGTCGCCGGTGACACCGGCAAGTTCTACCGCTGCCCGGGCTGTGACCAGGAGATCCCGCCCGGCGTCGGACATGTCGTCGCCTGGCCCGGGTCCGGAATCGGGGCCGTCGGCGGAGTGGACGACCGCCGCCACTGGCACCGCGCCTGCTGGAACGCCAGGGAGCGCCGTAGTTCGGTCATCCAGCGCGGCCGCAACGCGCCCCGCTACTGAGCCCTGCTGCGAACCCGGCTGCTGAGCCCGGCAGGCAGCGGGCGGGCGGGCGGTCAGGCGTCGCGGCGCTTCAGCAGGACGTAGCCGCCGGCAAGAGTCGCGAGGACCCAGGCCAGGCAGATCATGAACCCGGCCAGCGGCCCGTAAGGAATCGACGAGTTGGTCACCACGTGCACCATCTGCGATCCCGCGACGTCCGGGAAGTACCGGGCGACGTTCTTGACCTTGGGCACGTTGGACAGGATCGGCGAGATCAGGAAGAAGAAGGGCATCAGCAGCCCCAGCGACAGCACCGGTTTGCGCAGCATGAAGCCGACGCCCAGCGAGAGCAGCGCGATGAAGGTCATGTAGACGGCCATGCCGAGGACCGCGCGCAGCACATGGTCCGCGCCCAGCGTGGTCCGGTGGCTGCCCAGCAGGGCCTGGCCCAGGAAGAATGTGGTGAAGCTGGTCACCAGGGCCACCGGCAGCACCAGTCCGACCACGACGGCGGCCTTGCACAGCAGCAGCATGGTGCGCTGCGGCACTGCGGCCAGGGTCACCCGGATCATTCCGCTGCTGTACTCGTTGCCGACCACCAGGACGGCGAAGACGATCAGCGCCAGCTGGCCCAGGTAGACGCCGGAGAAGCTGGTGGAGGTGGCGTCGAAGGTCAGCTTCTCGCTCTCCGACATGCTCTTGAACTGGTTGTTGGTGACCAGGCAGATCACCGCACCGAGCCCTACCGTCACCACGAAGGCGACCAGCAGGGTGATGACGGTGGACCGCACCGTCCTGACCTTGGTCCATTCGGAGAGCAGGACCGCTCCGGGGCTCGCCATCTCAGTTCTCCCGTCGTCGCTTGCCGGCCTTCCAGGCCGCGCCCCAGGCTGGAACCGCGGCGGGCTCGGCGGTCGGCTGCTGGAGGTCGCCGCCACCGGTCCGGTACTCCACCGAGTCCGCCGTCATCCGCATGAACGCCTCCTCCAGCGAGGCCCGCTGCGGACTGAGCTCGTGCAGCGCGATGCCGTGCTCCCTGGCGAGGTCGCCGATGTGCGCCGAATCGCCGTCCATCACCTCGAACCCGCCCCCGGGCACCGCTGTGGAGGCGACCCCGGCGGCGGCGAGGGCGTCGAGCAGGGCCTCCGGCTCCGGAGTCCGGACGCGGACGAAGCTGTGCGAGTTCTGGTCGATGAAGTCGTTCATCGAGAGGTTGGCCAGCAGCCTGCCCCGCCCGATCACCACCAGGTGGTCCGCGGTCAGCGCCATCTCGCTCATCAGGTGCGAGGAGACGAAGACCGTGCGGCCCTCCGCGGCGAGCGACTTCATCAGGTTGCGGACCCAGAGGATGCCCTCGGGGTCGAGGCCGTTGACCGGCTCGTCGAACATCATGATCTGGGGGTCGCCCAGCAGCGCCGCCGCGATGCCGAGGCGCTGCCCCATGCCCAGCGAGAAGCCGCCCGCCCTGCGTCTGGCCACCTCGCTCAGCCCGACCAGGGCCAGCATCTCGTCCACCCGGCGGGTGGGGATGCGGTTGCTCTGGGCCAGCCACAGCAGGTGGTTGTAGGCGCTGCGCCCCGGATGGACGGCCGCGGCCTCCAGCAGCGCGCCGATGTACTTCAGCGGTTCGGTGAGCTGGCTGTAGTGCCTGCCGTCGATGGTCACCGAACCGGAGGTGGGGCGGTCCAGGTCGAGCATCATCCGCATGGTGGTGGACTTGCCGGCGCCGTTGGGACCGAGGAAGCCGGTGACCGCACCCTGAGGTACCTGGAAGCTGAGCCGGTCAACGGCGAGAGTCTCGCCGTACCGCTTCGTCAGCTCGTGGACCTCGATCATCGCCGCTCCCTCTGCGTGTGGTCACTGTGCGTCAGACTAGGACAAAGGGGACGCATTCGCCCGGCGGATGAGCCCGCGTGGCGCATACCCTGCTGCCATGACCGATCGAATCTCCGTACGCGAGGCCGGGTCCGGCACCCCGCTGGTGCTGCTGCACGCCTTTCCGCTGTCCGCCCGGATGTGGCAGAACCAGCTGGACGAGCTCCCGGGCTCGGACGGCAGCGAGGCCCGCGTCCTCGCGGTGGACCTGCGCGGCTTCGGCGGTACTGATCTGGGCACCGACGAGCCGTCGCTGGACCTGCTCGCCGACGACGTGGCGCTGCTGCTGGAGCGCGCCGGCGTCGAGCAGGCCGTCGTGGTCGGCCTCTCCATGGGCGGGTACGTCGCCATGGCGCTGGCGCGGCGTCATCCGCACTGCCTGGCCGGACTGATGCTCGCCGACACCAAGGCGACCGCCGACACCCCAGCGGCACGGGCCAACCGCGAGCGGATCGCGGCGGCGGTGCTGGCCCGCGACAGCGTGCGGCTGCTGGTGGACGAGCAGGTGCCGATCCCGCTGCTCGGGGTCACCTCCAGCACCGAGCGGCCCCGATTGGTCGAACGGCTGCGCGGGATGATCGAGTCGGCCTCCCCGCAGGCGGTCGCCTGGGCGCAGCGGGCCATGGCCCGACGTCCTGACTCGATGGACGTCCTCGCCGGGCTGAACGTCCCCGCGCTGGTGCTGGTCGGCGAGGAGGACGCCATCACCCCCGTCTCCGACGCCCAGGCGATGGCCGAGGTGCTGCCCGACGCCGATCTCACCGTGCTGCCGGGGGTGGGCCACCTCTCGGCGCTGGAGTCGCCGAACGCGTTCAACTGGGCGCTGCGCGGGCTGCTGGCGCGGGTGACGGCCTGAGAGGGTGCTGAAGGTCCAGGCCGGGCTTGCACCGGCCTAGACCTTCAGCACCCTCCTAGGGCCGGTCGGCCCGGAAAAGCCCTGGGCCCCGACCGCCGTGACGGCGGCCGGGGCCCAGTGGTGCGTGCGCGAAGGCGCGGGTCAGCGCGACTGCTGTGCCGGAACGCCACGCGTCAGCGCGTCGTCCTCCGGCATGGACGCCGCGGCGACGGCCGCACCGGTGAGGGTGGCGAGCATCTCGCGGACGTTGGTCAGCTGGGCGTTGATGCTGTCCCGACGGTTCGTCAGGGCCGCCAGCTCCCGCTCGGACTCGCTGCGAATCCGGTCGGCCTTGGCGTTCGCGTCCGCGACGATGTCCTCGGACTGGCGCTGAGCGGTCTCCACCGTCTGGCGGGCGCGACGCTCGGCGTCCGTGCGCAGCTTCTCCGCCTCCAGACGAAGCTGCTCCGCGCGGTGCTCGATCTCCGCGAGGCGCTTCTCCGCCTTGGCCTGACGGGCGGCCAGGTCGCGCTCGGACTGCTCGCGGCGCTTCGCCAGGTTGGTCTCGAAGTCCGCAGCGGCCTGCGCGGCCTTGGCGCGGGTCTCCTCGAAGAGGGCGTCGGCCTCCTCGCGCTTGTTCTGCGCGTCCTTGGTGGCCTCGGCGCGGAGCTGGGTGGAGTCGGTCTTCGCCTTGTCGACGATGCGCTGGCCCTCGTCCTCGGCCTTGGCCTTGCGGTCCTTGGCGTAGGACTCGGCCTCGCTGCGGACCTGCTGCGCGGCGGCCTCGGCGAGCTCGCGGTGCTGCTCGGCGGCGCGACGGGCCTCCTCGCGCAGGTCCTTCGCCTCCTCCTCGGCCAGGCGCAGGATCTTCTCGACGCGCGCGCCGAGGCCCGCGTACGAGGGCTCCGAATCGGTTACCTGGGCCTGCGCGTTCTGGGTTTCGAGGTGCAGCTCCTCGATACGCTTCTCAAGCGCGGTGATACGGGCGAGGGCGCTGTCCCGGTCCGCGACCAGCTTGCTGATGCGCTCGTCGACCTGAGCACGCTCGTACCCGCGGCGTACGGTGTCGAAGCCGTGCGGAGAGTGTGGATCGCTCATGGGGTGGAGTTCCTGTCGTATGCCCGGTGAGGTGTGAGGTGATTAGGCGAATCCTGGCACGGATTCGGAGTGTCATCGGCCGAAAGCCGATGACGAGTGGAGAATGTCCGCTCAATCGGGTGGTGTGGCGTCACCACGTTTGCCCCCCGAACGGGTTGCGCCCGCGCCGACGCCTGCTGTGGCGCCGCCCCGTCCGCTGCCGGTCCTGCTTCCCCCGTTGGCACCGCCGTTGGTGCCGTTGCCCCCGTTGCCTTTGCCCGGCGCTGACCCTGACGGAGCCTCGAAGGACTCCAGGGCCTGCAGTACGTCCTGTACCCGGGCGATCTCGGTGTTGATGTCCTTCCGGCGGTTGACGAGCTCGTCGAGTTGCTGACGACCTTCGTCGGTGATCCGCTGTGCATCCGCCAGCGCCTCGTCGGTGAGCTGCTCGGCCTCCTCGCGGGCCCGCGTCAACTCGTCCTCCGCAGCCTGGACGGCTTCCTTGCGGATCCGTTCCGCGGCGTCGGCGGAAGCGGCGCGAAGCTGCTCCGCCTCGGCCCTGGCCGTGGACAGGTGCTCCTCGGCCTCCGCCTCGCGGGCCTCCGCCTTGGCGGTGGAACCGCTCAGCTTCTGCTCGGCCTCCTTCAGCAGGGCCTCCGCCTTGCGGACGGCGGCGAGGCGGACCTTGCTCGCCTCCGTCGAAGCATCGGACTGCGTCTCCGCAGCCTCCCGCTCGGCGGCGGCGACCAGCTCCCCTGCCTTCTCCTCCGCGGCGGCAACCATCGCCGCCGCGCGCTCCTGGGCGTCCGCAAGGGCCTGCGCGGCCTCCCGCTGCGCCTCCTCGACCTGCTCGGTCGCGGCGGTCACCAGCTTGTCGACGCGCTCCCCGGCGGACTTCATGGCCTCGGCGGACTCCTTGCGGGCCCGCTCGTGCAGCGCCAAGGTCTCGACGTCGGTTCGCTCCCGCAGCTCCTCGGCCCGCTCGCGTATGGCGGTGGCGTCCCTGCGGGCCTCCACCAGCATCACGTCGGCGTCCGAACGGGCCTGCTCGACCAGCGCCGCGCCCTCGGCCGCGCCCTCGGCGGCCAGGCGCTCCGCCTCCTTGCGGGCGGCGGACACCATGGCGTCGGCCTGCTCCTCGGCGGCGGCGGTGGTGGCCAGCGCGGCGGTCTCCGCATCGCCGATGACCGACTCGGCGAGCGCCTGGGCCTCGGCGAGCACGCGTGCCGCCTCCTCGCCCCCGGCCACCCGCACCGCCTCGGCTTCGGCGCGCAGCCGCGCGGCCTCGTCCTGGGCCCGCGCGAGCTCGGCCTCGGCCTCGGCGCGCATGCGCGCCGCCTCGGCCGACGACAGCTCCCGTACCTGGGCAGCCTCATGGGCGACGCTCTCGCGCAGGGCGGCGGCATCGGCCTCGGCCTGCGCCCGCAGCGCCGCGGTCTCCGCCGCGGCCTCCTCGCGGGCTTGTGCGGCATCCGCGACTGCGCTCTCGCGCATCGCGGCGGCCTCCCGCTCGGTCGTGGCGCGCAGCTGGGTGGTCTGGTTCTCGGCGGCCTCGTACATCCCGGCGACGGACTGCCGTACCTGCGCCGACTCGTCCTCGGCGGCGGCCACCGCGGCGGCCGCCGCCTGCTCGGCCTCGGCCCGCTGCCTGGCCGCCTCGCGGGTGGCCAACTCCCGTACCTGGCCGGCCTCCTGCTCGGCTCCGGCCAGCACCTGCGCGGCCTCCGTGCGCAGCCGCTCGGCCTCGGCCTCGGCAGCCGCGCGGACACTCTCGCCCTCCGCCTGGGCGGACGACAGCAGCTCTGCTCGCTCGCGCTCGGCCTCCGCCCGGAGACCGGCGACGGACGCCACCGTGTCGGCGGCCTGCTCCCGCAGCACCTCGGCCTGGGCCGACGCCTCGGCGAGGACGCTCTCGGCCTGTGCCTGCGCCGCCCCCTGGGCCTGCGCGGCCTCCTCGCGCAGCCGGTCCGCCTCGGCCTGAGCGGCCGTCAGGGCCTCCGCCGCATCGCCGCGATAGCGCTGCGCCTCGGCGTACTCCGCGTCGATCGCCCCGGCCGACTCGGCACGCAGCGCTGTGACCTCGGTACGGAGTTCCGCACGGGTTCGCTCCGCCTCCTCCGCGAGCTGCTCGCGCAGCTCCGCGGCGAACGCTTCGGCGGCAGCGAGAGCCTCGGCCGCGGCGGCCTCGTCCGTCTCGGCCTGGACCCGACGGCGCTCCAGTTCCTCCCTGGCGTCCGTGTACGCCTGCCGGGACTCCTCGGCGAGGCGCTGCGCGTCCTCCGTCGCCCGGGCCCGCTCCTCGCGGGCCTGCTCCTGCAGGACGGCGGCAGCGGCGGTCGCCTCCTCCACGCGTTCCCGCGCCAGCTGCTCGGCGGCCTGCAGCACCTGGTCGCGCTCCTGCGCGCCCTCCGCCCGCCGCCGGTCCGCATCGGCCCTGGCCTGCTCCTGCAGCGCGGCAGCGGCCGCAGCCGCCTCCTCCGCGCGCTCCGCCGCCGAGCGCTCGGCGGCCTCGATGATCTCGGCACGCTCGGCGTCGGCCGCCGCAGCGGCCTCGTCCCGAGCCTGCTCCGCCGCCACCCGCAGCCGCTCGGCCTCGGTGCGCGCCCGGGTCAGCACTGCCTCGGCCCGGCCCTGCACCTCCGTGGCCTGCTCGTTCGCCCGCTCGCGCAGCTTCGTCAGCTCGACCGCCGCGCCGCCGCGAAGCTCGTCCGCGTCGGCCTTCGCCCGGACCAGCAGCTCCTCGGCCGTGCGGGCGGCCTCCTCGATCTGGGTTATGGCCTGGCGCCGGGCCTCGCCGCGGACCCGCTCCGCCTCGGCCGCCGCCTCGGCGCGCTGCGCCTCCGCCTCGGCCCGCAACCGGGCCGCCTCGTCCTGGTGCCCCTGGATCTCGTCCAGGGCGGTGCCCTGCGCCTGCTCGGCCGCGGCGCGGCTCTCCGCGCGCAGCCGCTCGACCTCGGCCCTGGCTCCGGCGCGGATCCGCTCCGCCTCCTCGGCTGCCGCCGCCCGCGTCTCCTCGGCCTCCCGGGTGGCCCGGCTGAGCACGTCCTCCGCCGTACGGGCCGCCTTGGCCAGATGCACGGTGGCACTGGCCGCGCCCTCGGTACGGCCGGACTCCTCGGCCTCCCGGCGCAGCGACTCGGCGGACTCCTCGGCCTCCGCCCGCAGTCGCTCGGCCTCGGCCTGTGCCTCCTCGAGCAGGCTCTGCGCCTCGGCCCTGAGCTGCTCGGCCTCCCTGGTGGCCGTCGCCACCATCCGCGCGACCTCGGTCTTCGCCGTTGCCGTGCGCTGCTCGCTGGACGTCTCGACCTCGGTGAGCCGCCGCTCCGCCGCGGCCTCCGCGTCGGCCTGCAACTGCTCGGCCGCAGCCTCGGCGGCAGCCCTGAGCTCCTCCGCCTCGCGGCGGTACCGCTCCGCCTCCGCGACCCGCTCTGCCCGTGCCAGCTCGGCGGCGGCCTTCTGCTCCGCGGCCACCCGGCGCAGCGCGGCCATCTCCGCCTGCGCCTGTTGCAGCTGCTCCCCGGCCTCGCTGTGCGCGGACAGCTTCACCCGCTCGGCCCGCTCGGTGGCGTCGTGGGCCTGGGCGGCAGCAGCGGTCAGCAGCCGCTCGGCCTCGGCCCTGGCCCGCTGCAACACCTGGTCGGCCTCGGCCCTGGTCGACTCGACATCCGCCGCGACCTGCGAGGTCGCCTGCTCGGACACGGCCATCGCCTCGGCCCTGGCGGCCGCGAGCAGCCGGTCCGCCTCGGCCCTGGACTCGTCCAGGACCCGCCGGGCCTGCTCCTCCGTTCCCACCCGGGTCTGTTCCGCCCAGGAGACGTTCTCGTTGACGTGGCGTTCGGCGTTCCGGCGCAGCTCGGCGAGCTCGGCCTCGAGCTGCCGGCGGCGGTTCTCGGACTCGGCCTGCCACTCGGCCTGCAACCGGGCGCTGCGCTCCGCGGCCTCCTGCATGAGGCGCTGGGTGGCGGTCTGCGCCTCCAGGCGCATCCGCTCGGCGTCCGCCCGCAGCTGCTCCGCCTGCATCTCGGCACTGCGGAGGATCTGCTCGGCCTGACCGGAGACGGAGTCGAACGCGCGCGGCTGAGCGAGCTGCCGGCGTGATTCGTGCAGCTTCGCCCGGAGGACCTCCACCTGGTAGGCGAGGTCCTCGGCATGTGTGACGGCCTTCTCCCGCTCCGTTCGTAGCCGATCCATCTCGGCCTCGAACTTGGAGAGGTGATCGTCAACCTCGTAGCCGTCGTAGCCCCGCACTCCGCGGTCCCATCCGTCTCCTGGTCGCGTCGCCACCCGGAGACCTGTTCGGCCGTCCGGGTGAGCTCCTTCGTCGTCGTGCCCTAGGGAGAATGGTGACAGATCCTGGAGAACCCGTTCGCCGTGGCCTTCCCTCAGCCCACCCGAAAACGCACGGTACCGGGGCACCGGCGCATTTTCTCACGTCACGGGGCTGATGCGCAGGGGGGTGGGGAGGCTTTCTCTGGTTACTCGTGAGTCTGCTCGGAAGAGTGCGCGGAAGTGTGCGCGGATGTCACCAACTCGGTCAGCACTCCGCCGCAGTCCTTGGGGTGCAGAAAGGTGATCCGCGACCCCATCGAACCGATCCGCGGCTCGTCGTAGAGCACCCGTACGCCCTTGCCACGGATGTCCGCCGCGTCGCCGTCCACATCCGCCGTGCCGAAGGCGATGTGGTGCACGCCCTCGCCGTTCTTCGCCAGCCACTTGCCCACCGCGGAGTCCTCCCGGGTGGGTTCGAGCAGCTGCAGGTACGAGGCGCCGCCGTCATCGGTCTCGTTGATCTTCAGCATGGCCTCGCGGACGCCCTGCTCCTCGTTGACCTCGCTGTGGAACACCTCGAAGCCGTAGGTGGCCCGGTAGAACTCCACGGTCTTGTCGAGATCGAAACAGGCGATACCGATGTGGTCGATACGGGTGAGCACGATTGCCTCCTCAGGCTGAGTACCCCAGTCCACCGCAATCCTGGCCGCCTGCGAAACCCAACCACACCGTGCCCGTGATCACACCAAGGCGCGGGTGACGGACACCGTTACGCGTCAGTACATTGGGGAGCGTGCCGCCGGGCTCCCGCCGGGCCTGCGACGCCTGGCACGCGCGCTCGCTGCGTTGCCGCAACGCCCAAGTAGCTCCGCTACGAGGGCGCTCCGGCGCCCTGCGATCACACGCACCAGACGCCGCGGGCCCATCCCGGCGGGAATCCGGCGGCACGCTCCCAAACCTTCCCTGGACCGCAGTGACCGTGGCAGCGCCGCGACCAGGCCCGTCGCAGCAAAGGGGCTCGACACCATGAGCAACACGGCAACCACGTCCGTGATCGTCGCAGGCGCGCGCACTCCCATGGGACGCCTCCTCGGCTCCCTCAAGGGCTTCTCCGGCGCCGACCTCGGCGGCGTCGCGATCAAGGCCGCGCTGGAGCGCGCGGGCGTCACCGGCGACCAGGTCCAGTACGTGATCATGGGCCAGGTGCTGCAGGCCGGCGCCGGCCAGATCCCCGCCCGCCAGGCCGCAGTCAAGGCCGGCATCCCGATGAACGTCCCCGCGCTGACCATCAACAAGGTCTGCCTGTCCGGACTGGACGCCATCGCCCTCGCCGACCAGCTGATCCGCGCCGGCGAGTTCGACATCGTCGTCGCCGGCGGCCAGGAGTCCATGACCAACGCCCCGCACCTGCTGCCCAAGTCCCGCGAGGGCTACAAGTACGGCGCGGTGGAGCTCCTCGACGCGATGGCCTACGACGGCCTGACCGACGCCTTCGAGGGCATCCCCATGGGCGAGTCCACCGAGACCCACAACGCCCGCCTCGGCATCGGCCGCGAGGAGCAGGACGTCATCGCGGCGCGCTCGCACCAGCTCGCCGCCGCCGCGCAGAAGAACGGCGTCTTCGACGCCGAGATCGTCCCGGTGGAGATCCCGCAGCGGAAGGGCGAGCCGCTGCTGTTCTCCTCGGACGAGGGCATCCGCCCGGAGACCACGGTCGAGTCCCTGGCCAAGCTGCGCCCCGCCTTCAAGCGCGACGGCACGATCACCGCGGGCACGTCCTCGCAGATCAGCGATGGTGCGGCAGCCGTCGTGGTGATGAGCAGGGCGAGGGCCGAGGAGCTCGGCCTGGAGTGGATCGCGGAGATCGGCGCGCACGGCAACGTCGCCGGTCCGGACAACTCGCTGCAGTCCCAGCCGTCCAACGCGATCCTCGCCGCGCTGGCGAAGGACGGTCTGACCGTCGACGACCTCGACCTGGTCGAGATCAACGAGGCGTTCGCGGCCGTGGCCGTGCAGTCCGTGCGGGACCTGGGCATTTCCCTCGACAAGGTGAACGTCAACGGCGGCGCGATCGCGCTGGGTCACCCGATCGGGATGTCCGGGGCACGCGTCGTCCTCACACTGGCCCTGGAGCTGAAGCGGCGCGGCGGCGGCGTCGGCGCGGCGGCGCTCTGCGGCGGCGGCGGGCAGGGCGACGCGCTGATCGTGCGCGTGAGCTGACAACACCGGCCCCCGGGGCCGGTCCGGCGGTGCGGGCGCGCTCCGGCGCGCGCTGGTTGGCGTAGACATGGGAGATTGCTGCGATGGACGTGGGCACGCTGGTCGAGCAGGCGCGAGAGGGGCGCCCTCGTGCCGTCGCGCGGTTGATCTCCCTGGTCGAGGGGGCCTCCCCGGAACTGCGGGAGGTGATGGCCGCGCTGGCTCCGCTGGCCGGCAACGCCTACACCGTCGGGCTGACCGGCTCGCCCGGTGTCGGCAAGTCGACGACCACGTCCGCGCTGGTGGGCGCCTATCGGCGGTTGGGGAAGCGGGTCGGCGTCCTGGCCGTCGACCCGTCCTCGCCGTTCTCCGGCGGTGCGCTGCTGGGGGACCGGGTGCGGATGCAGGAGCACGCGACCGACCCCGAGGTCTACATCCGCTCCATGGCCACCCGCGGCCACCTCGGCGGTCTGGCCTGGGCCGCTCCGCAGGCGATCCGGGTGCTGGACGCGGCCGGCTGCGACGTGGTGCTGGTGGAGACCGTGGGCGTGGGCCAGTCCGAGGTGGAGATCGCGGCGCAGGCCGACACCACGGTCGTGCTGATGGCGCCGGGAATGGGCGACGGGATCCAGGCCGCCAAGGCGGGCATCCTGGAGATCGGTGACGTCTATGTGGTCAACAAGGCCGACCGGGACGGCGCGGACGCCACTGCCCGCGAGCTCAACCACATGCTGGGTCTCGGCGAGTCGCGCGGGCCGGGCGACTGGCGTCCGCCGATCGTGAAGACCGTCGCGGCGCGGGGGGAGGGGATCGACGAACTCGTCGAGTCGCTGGAGAAGCACCGCGCCTGGATGGATGAGCACGGCGAGTTGACGATCCGTCGGCAGCGCAGGGCCGCCCAGGAGGTGGAGACCATCGCGGTCACCACGCTCCGGCAGCGCTTCGCCGACCTGCACGGCGACCAGCATCTCGAAGCCCTGGCCAAGCGGGTCGCCCTGGGCGAGCTCGACCCGTACACCGCGGCGGACGAGCTCGTCGCCGGCGTGACCACCACCTAGCAGGAGCACACCAGGGGCGCGGGGAACTGCGCGACCAGCCACCTACGTAGGTGCATGGTTGGCAGCGCAGTTCCCCGCGCCCCCGCTGTTGTTGCTCGCCCCGAGGGGCTACCCGCGGCCGCGCAGGCCGCGGAGGTGTTCGGCGATCGGAGCCAGCGCCGCGTACATCGCCGCGACCTGCTCGCCGTCGAGACGGTCGACGAAGTGCTCCCGCACGCCGCGGACATGATGCGGCGCGACCTCCCGCATCGTCGTCCAGCCCTGCTCGGTCAGCACCGCGTACAGCCCGCGCCGGTCGCCCGGACACCCCTCCCGGGTGACCAGGCCGGCCGTCTCCATCCGGGTGATCTGGTGCGAGAGGCGGCTCTTGGACTGGAGCGTCGCCGTGGCCAGGTCGGTCATCCGCATCCGGTGCTCGGGGGCCTCGGAGAGCTCGACCAGGATGGTGTAGTCGTTGGTCGCCAGGCCGAACGGCTGCAGCTCGCGTTCGAGCTGGTACATCAACAGCCGGCTGACCTCGAGGTGGGCACGCCACAGCCGCTGCTCCTCCGCGGTGAGCCAGAGGGCGTCCTCGTCGGTGGTGTCCTCGGCGAGCTCTGCGACGGCGGGGCTGGTGTCCATGCGAACCATGATACCCACTGAAGTTGAATGTTTGACGAGTTTACAAACCGAACTGGCGCCCGAGATTGCCCAAATTGCCCAGGTTGCCCAGGCCCGGGATGTTCACCTGGGGCTGCGGCGATCCGCCCTGGCGTGGCATGCCGCCGCCCGGGATGCCGGGTTCGTCCGCGACCATGCCGGTCGCCCGCTCGGCCATCAGCACCTCCGTGGACTGGAGCAGCACCTGGCCCGCCCCCACGAACTCGAACTGGTGCTCCTCACCGGAGGCCCCGCCGATGCCGGTGAGCCGGCGCAGCCCGCCGAGGACCCCGCGCATGTAGCTGTGGTCGTAGTGGTGGCAGGGAGAGGGGCAGTCCGCCCAGCCGACCAGGGCCTGCGGGTCCACCCGAACGGGTGGCTCCACGAAGTGGACGGGCCCGTTGGACGCGGCGACGAACTTGCCGGTGCCGATCAGGGTCAGAAAACCTGGGATGATCGACTGCTTGAGCGCGAGCGAGGGCGCGAACGCGAGGAGGTTGCCGGAGCGGACGGTGAGGTTTCCCTCCTCCAGGTCGTAGGAGTTCACGTCGTACGCACGGTCCGCCAGGATCATGTGGCCCTGTCCCTCGGCGACGACCCAGTCGGCGGCGTGGGTGGGGGAGTGGAAGCTGGTGGAGATGAGGGAGTCGAGCGCGCCGTAACCGATGGGGTGGAAGGCGATGTTGCCGTAGTAGGCAACCATCTTGCCCTTCTGGAGGAACCAGCGGCCGTTGAGGCGTACCGAGAAGGCGTAGGGATTGACGTTGTCGTCCACCGGCAGGGTGGAGGGGTCGTGGACGACGGGCCCCTGGGGCGGATAGGGCGTGCTCACAGCTTCTCCTCGCTGGCCTGGACGTACACCGTGCCGTTGCCGGTCAGTTCGAGCTGGAACGCCTCGCCGGATCCCCGGCCGATCACGTCGCGCCAGCCGATGGCCGCACTGACCTTGCTCTGGACCTCCCCGCGGTGCGCCACATAGGCCTGCGGGTCGACGTGGACCGGGTGCTGGGGGGTGATCGGCAGCTCGAAGACCCCGCCGTGGGCGAGGACGGCGGCCGAGCCGTGGCCGGTGAGGGTGGTGGTGAACAGCCCTTGTCCGGTGGCCTGGCCCCGGATGATGCCGCGGACGCCGCCCTGCGAGCCCATGAACATGGTCGACTGCTGGAGCGTGCCGTCGAAGACCAGGAGCCGGTCCGCCTCGACGTAGAGGGTCTCGCCGCTGAGGCTGATCAGGTGGGTGTGGTGGCCGCCGTGGCCGAACATCACGGTCCCGTTGCCCTCGATCGTCATCAGGGGCGTGTCCTCGTTGGCGAGGCGTCGGCCCAGCATGGAGCCGATGCCGCCCTGACCGCCCATCAGGTTGGGAGTGAAGGTCACCTCGCCGCGGTAGGCGAGCATCGCGCCGCGCTGGCTGAAGAGGCGCTGGCCCGGGAGGATCGGAGCCTCGATCATCTTGCCGTTGATCTGGGTGAAGGCCATCAGAAGTCCCCCGCGACGGTGACGCGCTCGGAGGGCTGGACGTAGACCAGGCCGTCCCCCTCGAACTCGATCTGGAAGCTCTCCCCGCCGCTCTCGCCAAGGGCCGCACGCCAGGTGACGTCGGTTCGGAACCGCTGCTGGAGGTTGCCGGTGTGGGCGACGTAGGCACCTGGGTCCACCCGCAGCGGCAGGCCGGGGGCGACCCTGAGGACGACCGCCGGGCCGGCGGAGGTGATCGCGGCCCAGCCGTTCCCCTCGACCTTGGTGGTGAAGAGGCCGTGCCCCTCGGAGGCGCCGCGCAGGCCGGTGAACTCGGTGCCGGTACGCAGCGTCGCCTCGGTGCAGAGCAGGTTGCTCGCTTCGACGTGCAGGCGCTCGCCGGCAAGGCGCACCAGGTTGATCTCGGCCGCCCGCTCGGCGAACCAGCAGGTGCCCTGCCCCTGAACCTCCATCACGGTCATCTTCTCGCCGGTGATCCGGCGGGTGACCATGCCGCGCAGGCCCTCACCACCACCCGACATCCGCTTGAAGGTCATCTGGCCGTCGTACGCGACCATCGAGCCGTTCCGGGCCTTCACGACGTCGCCGGAGAGATCCACCGCGAGCACTCGTGAGCCCTGCATTCGAAACTGAGCCACGCCCACAAGGTAGTGGGCGTGGCCGCGATGCGGAAAGTGCCCCCTCAGGTACGGGTCGGGGCGGGCGTCCCGGCGGAGGTCTCGACCTCGATGAGCGATGCGCTGTGGCCCTCGGCCTCGACGGCGGCCGCGCCGCCGCGCAGCCCGAACAGCCGCTTGGCGAGCAGGATGTAGAGCACCGCCAGGACGTTGAGGACCAGCGTGCCGATCTTGAAGTAGCTGATCTTGTGGGTCAGCTCGTAGACCTCGAGCGGGAGGAAGGCGGCGGTGGCGACGACGGTCAGGTACTCGGCCCAGCGCTTGGCGGCCCAGAGGCCGAACGCCTCGACGATCTCGATCAGCGCGTACGCGAGCAGTGCGGCGGCGGTGATGGCCAGCGTGGAGTGCTTGTAGCTGAAGGTCTTTTGGATGCTGCCCACGATCGGCGAGTTGTTCAGGTCGTAGTGGAAGTGCGCGGCGATCGGCTGGAAGAGCGTCAGATTGCTGTCGAAGAACTGCTGGACCGACGTCTGGCTGTTGCTGAACTTCCAGATGGCCACGGCCACCAGGATGATGAAGATGCCGCGGACCATCCGTTCGACGGCGAGGAAACGCAGGATGAAGAGGTCGCGCAGGGCCTTGCCGCGAGGGACATAAGGGGCGTTCTCCGCCTTGCCGCTGCCGTGCGGCTCGCCCAGGGCGAAATCGCCGCAGCGCAGGCAGCGCCAGGCCTCGCCGAGGGCGGTCTGCGCGCGCAGCCGCTCGTTCAGATGCGGCTCGGTCGGCGCGTAAGTGATGTGCCCGCGTCGCGAACAGGTGCGCCGGTCCCAGTCCCACTTCATTTGAGTCGCCCCCGGTGGCCTTCGTGATCGGTCGTCATGGTTGATGGCGTGCAGAATAGCGTTCCGGTTCCCGACCCCGTGTCGGTAAGTGCCTGCGGAGTCGGTGATACTGGGGTGTCGTCGTCGTTGCGTGCCATGAGGGGTTCTCCGTGAAGAACAGTGCCGTCCACCGCCTGCGTCTGGTGTCCATGCCGGAAGGAGTGTCCTTCGTCCTGCTGTTGGTCTGCTCGGTGCTGAAGCGCACGACGTCCTTCGACGCGGTGCCGGTGATGGGCATGGTGCACGGCATCCTCTTCATTCTGTACGTGATCTTCGCGCTGGACTCCTGGCGCAAGCAGCCGTGGACGGTGAAGCACGCGTCATGGGTCCTGCTGCTCTCGGTGATCCCCTTCGGCGGCTTCTACGCGGAGCGCCTGCTGGCCCGGGAGGAGCAGGAGGGCATCGCGGTACCGGCCTGACCCGGCCGGTACGGTAAGGCTGTGCCCAAGCCGCTGAGCCTCTCCTTCGACCCCATCGCGCGCGCCGACGAGCTGTGGACGCGGCGCTGGGGTGCTGTGCCCTCGATGGCGGCGATCACCTCGGTCATGCGGGCGCAGCAGATCCTGCTGGCGCAGGTGGACGCGGTGCTGAAGCCGTACGGGCTGACCTTCGCCCGCTATGAGGCGCTGGTGCTGCTCACCTTCAGCAAGGCGGGGGAGTTGCCGCTGTCGAAGATCGGCGAGCGGCTGATGGTGCATCCGACGAGCGTCACCAACACGGTGGACCGCCTGGAGCGGGCCGGTCTGGTGGCGCGGCGGCCGAATCCGCTGGACGGGCGGGGCGTGCTCGCGGCGATCACCGCGCAGGGGCGCAGGGTCGTCGAGGACGCGACCGGGGACCTGGTCGCCATGGATTTCGGCCTCGGCGGCTACGACGAGGCCGGCTGCCGCGAGCTGTTCGAGGTGCTGCGGCCGCTGCGGGTGGCGGCGGGCGACTTCGTCGAGGAACCCGGAACGGAACCCGAGGCCTGAGTCCGGTGCTCGAGTCCGGTGCTCGAGTCCGGTGCTCGAGTCCGGGGTGGTGTGAGTGATCCACATATGGGCGGCTAGTCTCGTGCCGTGAACAAGTCGAATCCTCTGCTGACCGCCTACCGGGTGCTGGCGTACGTGACCGGTGTCGGGCTCCTGCTGCTGTGCGCCTCGTGCATCGCCTGGTACGGCTTCGGCGTCGGCCAGGTCGCGGTGGCCGTGGTCGGTACGATCCACGGCTGGGCGTTCATGGCCTACGCGGTCGTGGCTTTCACGCTCGGCAACAAGCTGGGCTGGCCGATGGGCAAAATGGCCTGGGTGATCCTCGCCGGCACCATCCCGACCTGCTCCTTCATCGTCGAGCGCAAAGTGATGGCGGGTATCCGCGCCCAGCTCGCCGAGGACGAGGCGAAGGCGCTGGTCAGCGCCTGATTTCTGGCTTTCGAGGGGCGCGCTTCCTGGCGGAGGCGCGCCCCTTCGGCGTGCGCGTCGCCGTCGACATCTACTAGGACGTCCGAGTAAATTGGCAGGACATCCTGGTACTTCTCTCTCGTGGAACGCGGGGTCGACCGATGGACGCACGTGAGCGCTGGCAGCGACGGTACGACGCGGCGGGCAAGCGTGACGCGGACTTCACGACGCTCAGCGGCGACCCCGTCGAACCGGTGTACGGGCCCGCCCAGGGCGAGGCCCCGGAGCGGATCGGCTGGCCGGGGGAGTTCCCGTTCACCCGCGGCCTGTACTCCACCGGCTACCGGGGCCGGGCCTGGACCATCCGCCAGTTCGCGGGCTTCGGCAACGCCCGGCAGACCAACGAGCGCTACCGCATGATCCTGGGCGCCGGCGGGGGCGGCCTGTCGGTCGCCTTCGACATGCCGACCCTGATGGGACGCGACTCGGACGACCCCAGGGCACTCGGGGAGGTCGGCCACTGCGGCGTCGCCGTCGACTCGGCCGCCGACATGGAGGTGCTGTTCGGCGGACTGCCGCTGGGCGAGGTCACCACGTCGATGACCATCTCCGGACCGGCCGTGCCGGTGTTCTGCATGTACCTGGTCGCGGCGGAGCGGCAGGGCGTGGACCCGGGCACGCTGAACGGGACGCTGCAGACCGACATCTTCAAGGAGTACATCGCGCAGAAGGAGTGGCTGTTCGCTCCCGAGCCGCATCTGCGCCTGATCGGCGACCTGATGGAGTACTGCGCGGAGCACATCCCGGACTACAAGCCGCTGTCGGTGTCCGGCTACCACATCCGCGAGGCCGGTTCGACGGCCGCGCAGGAGTTGGCGTTCACCCTGGCGGACGGCTTCGCGTACGTGGAACTGGGGCTCTCCCGGGGCCTGGACGTGGACGTGTTCGCGCCGGGCCTCTCGTTCTTCTTCGACGCGCATCTGGACTTCTTCGAGGAGATCGCCAAGTTCCGCGCCGCGCGCCGGATCTGGGCGCGGTGGCTGCGCGACCGCTACGGCGCGCGGACGGAGAAGGCGCAGTCGCTGCGGTTCCACACCCAGACAGCCGGTGTCTCGCTCACTGCGCAGCAGCCCTACAACAACGTGGTACGCACCGCGGTCGAGGCACTGTCGGCGGTGCTCGGAGGCACCAACTCGCTGCACACCAACGCCCTGGACGAGACGCTGGCGCTGCCCTCGGCGCAGGCGGCGGAGATCGCCCTGCGCACGCAGCAGGTGCTGCTGGAGGAGACCGGCGTGGCGAGCGTCGCGGACCCGCTGGGCGGCTCCTGGTATGTGGAGGCGCTGACCGACCGGATCGAGGCGCAGGCGGAGGCGATCTTCGAGAAGATCGCCGGTATGGGCGCGCCGGGGCATCCGGTCGGTCCGATGACCGCGGGCATCCTGCGCGGGATCGAGAACGGCTGGTTCACCGGAGAGATCGCTGATGCGGCGTTCGCCTACCAGACGGCCGTGGAGAAGGGCGAGAAGCGGGTCGTCGGGGTCAACTGCCACACCGGCAGCGTCACCCCGGCGCTGGAGATCCTGCGGGTCAGCCACGAGGTCGAATGGGAGCAGGTGCAGGTCCTGGCGGCGCGCAGAGCGGGGCGTGACGAGGCGGCGGTGAAGGCGGGCCTCGACGCGATGCTGACGGCGGCGCGGGAGGGCGCGAACATGCTGCCCCCGATGCTGGACGCGGTACGCGCGGAGGCCACGCTCGGCGAGATCTGCGACGTCCTGCGGGCGGAGTGGGGCACCTATACGGAGCCCGCGGGGTTCTGACACCGACGCCCACCAGTGCCGGTCGTCCGAGTCCTACTGGATGTGAAGGGCTGTCAGCGGCGCCAGCAGCAGGGTGGTGAAGCGGCTGATCCACTCCGGGGACGCGGGCTCGCCGCTGATCAGCATCCGGTGCTCGACCGTCCCGGCGATGGTGTCGAAGATGATGTCGACGTCCGCGCGGGCCTCGGCCGGATCCAGGTCCGGGGGCAGCTCGCCGCGCGCCTGGGCAGCGGCCCGGCCCTGGTGCACCAGGCGCTTCTGCGGATCGATGATCGCGTCGCGGACCCGGCGCCGCAGCGCTGGATCGCGGCAGCTCTCGGCGAACAGCGCGAGCAGCGCGGCCTGGCTCTCCGGCTGTGCCAGCAGGTCCGCGAACTGGCTGACCACGGCCTCGATGTCGGCGCGGAGGCTGCCCAGGTCGGCGATCTCCAACTCGTCGAAGAGGATCGCCACGGCGTCCACGACGAGTTCGTTCTTGGAGGGCCAGCGCCTGTAGAGGGTGGTCTTGGCGACCCCGGCGCGGGTGGCGACGTCCCCCATGGTCAGCCCGCCCCACCCGTGCTCCGCCAGGGCCGCGCGGGTGGCGGCGAGGATCGCCTGGTCCGCGTCGGCGCTGCGCGGGCGGCCCTTGCGCGGGGCGGATATATCGGTCACTGAGGTCCCTGGTGTGTCGGAGAGGTTAACGGAGGTTACCCATGGCGGCCCGGAGCGCGTGAAGAGCGGTGACGCCAGGAGTGGCGCACTTCACGTCCTGGAACGTGTGCGAGCGGTGACTGCGGGCATATACGCTACGACTCGTAGCGAAAGAGTGACAACCACGCTGCCGCGCGGATGGGGATCCGCGCACCGCACCACACCGTCGGCCGAGGACTCCACGAACATGGGGACCGCGTTCCCGGCGGATTCACACCGGAGCGCGCGGACGGGGGAGGATAGAGCCATGCAGCCACGGAACATGTCCATGCGCGGCGCGGTCGACCTCGCCGCGGTGAAGGCGGCGGCGGAGGCCGCCCAGAAGGCGGAGCAGGCCCGTGCCGCCCGCGCCCGTCAGGCCCAGGCGTCGGGGGGCGACGGCGAGGCCGCGCCGTCCGCGGGCCCGCTGGTATTCGACGTCAGCGAGAGCGAGTTCGAGGACCAGGTGGTCCCGCTGTCGGCCGAGGTGCCGGTAGTGCTGAGCTTCTGGGCCGAGGGCTATGCCCCCGCCGAGGAGCTCAACCCGGTGCTGGAGAAGCTCGCCGAGGAGTACGACGGCCGCTTCGTCCTCGCCCGGGTCGACATCAGGAACAGCCAGACCCTGGCCCGCCAGCTCCAGATCCGCGACCTGCCGACCGTGCTCGCGGTCGTCGCCGGACAACTGGTTCCGCTGTTCGAGGGTCCGGCGGCGGAAGCCGAGGTCAGGCAGCTGCTCGACCAGTTGATCACCGTGGCCGAGCAGCGTTTCGGCATCGTCGGCGAGGTCGGCGTGCGCTCCGGTTCCGGAGCCCCGGCCGCGGCCGCTGCGCCCGAGCCTTCGGACCCGGCCCTGTCCGCCGCGCACGAGGCGCTGGACCGCGGCGATCTCGGCGGTGCGGTGCAGGCATACCGCAACGTGCTCGCCGACCGGCCCGGCAACGTCGAGGCGAAGCTCGGCCTCGCCCAGGCGGAGCTGTTGCAGCGAGTGAAGGGACTGGACCCGCAGGCCGTGCGAGCGGCGGCCGCGGAACAGCCCACCGACGTGGCCGCGCAGCTGGCCGCGGCGGACCTGGACCTGGTCGGCGGCCATGTGGAGGACGCCTTCGCGCGCCTGGTCGACGCGGTCGGACGAACGGCGGGCGAGGCGAGGGACCAGGTGCGCACGCATCTGCTGGGTCTCTTCGACGTCATCGGAGCGGAGGATCCGCGCGTGGTCAAGGCACGCGGGGCGCTTGCTCGCAAGCTGTTCTGACCTGACGATTTGACGACAAAGGCACCGAGGGCTCCTGGATTTATCAAATCTTGACATTCGGCGAAGGTGGTCACCCTCGGTGGCCACCTTCGCCTGTTAATTCCATGTTTCGTCACCTATGCCCAGGTGCGCGACGGCCACATGGTCACTCGTAGTGAATCGCCCTTCGATCACGCGAGCGATTCAGTTCACCCGCTCCTTACTCGCCAGTAATGAAGTACTTGTGCAGCGCGCCGGTTTGGACCACGATCGGGCTCGCTCGGTCCGTTTCCGTAGCTCCGGCAGCCAGTCGGAGGGGCGGGCATGGAATCCCCACCGGGCAGGGGTCGGCAGTCCGGCTCCTTGAGGACAGGGGGGTCTTCGCCTTCCCCGGCGGAGCCTGTTCTCTCACGGCCGCGCACCCAGCACGGCCGGTGGTTGTCGCTCGGGGGTGATCGCCGATGCTGCTGCTCGCAGCCTGCGCTCCCCTTCCCGAGGACGTAGCTCTTCTCCCCATCCCAGGCCAGGGCCCAAGCGGGGCAGGCCGGAGATGCACGTCCGAGAAGGAGGATCTCGTTTATGTCTCAGACTTTCGGCAAGACCCGCTGGAAGCGGTTCGCCGTCGTCATGGTTCCAACCGTCGCCCTTACCGCGGCAGTCGGCGTCAGCGTTGCCCAGGGCGCCCTCGCGGCGTCGTTCAGCATCTCGGGCCAGCAGTTCAAGGTGTCGGCCGACAGCCTCCACGGTGACGGCTTCACCCAGTACGGCAGCGTGGACTTCCACGACTCGAAGGCTCACACCGGCGTGGTTCCGGTGGCGGTGTCCGGCTTCAACGCCGCCACCATCCACAACCTGTGCCAGTCGGTGGTCGTCCCGACGCCGCTCGGCAACTACACGCTGACCATCAACGCCGGCCAGGACCCGGCGCACCCGGTCACGGCCACCAAGCTGTTCATCGACATGACCGACCTGAAGGCCACCACGGCGACCTTCAACAACATCAACATCGGTGTCGCCACCGGCGGGATCACCAAGGGTCCGGTCAACCCGACCGACGCCGTCGGCGACGGCACCGGCTTCGCCCAGGAGGCCGACTCGGCCGACCTGACCGGGGTTCAGCAGACGGCGTGGGCCACCTCGGCCGGCACCTTCTCGCTCAACGGGATGCACCTGAACCTGGCGTCGGGCGTCCACGAGTGCTTCTGATCCCGACACGGTCGGCCCACCGCTGACCCTCGACGGATACAGATGGATCAACTGTTCCATCACCGCGGCGGGGAGGGGCCAAGGTCCCTCCCCGCTGTGTTCTCCACCCATTGATACCCCTCAGGGAGCTGCCACGTGACGAGCGCGACCGCGCAGGCGCGGCCCGAGCCCGGCAACGGCTTCAGCAAGGTCCGCCGAGCGTTCCGGAACTGGCGCCGCACCCGTCCCTTCTGGGGCGGTCTGCTGATCCTCCTGGCCGGACTGCCGATTCTGTACTTCCCGTACGCGGACCTCAACGTGGGTGCGCTGAGCATCCACCTGGCGACCACGGCCGGCGCCGGATCACTGGTCATCGGACTGCTGCTGATCGCCCTGGGGATCTCGGTCTGGTTCCAGCCGCTGATCCGGATCTTCGCGGGAATCGCGTCGATCGTGCTGGCGCTGGTGTCCATCCCGATGTCCAACCTCGGCGGCTTTGGCCTCGGCCTGCTTCCCGGACTGCTCGGTGGCGCGCTGGTGTGCTCCTGGGCGCCGTTGAAGCAGCCCAAGGCGGAGGCCGTCGCGGACACCGACGCGGAGCCGGAGACGGAGACGGCGGTGCAGGCCGATCCGGAGCCGGAGACGAAGCTGAACCAACTGCTGGATCCGCACGAGGGAGAGCACAGTGGCGAGTGACGCCAACGGCGCCCTGCCGGACGAGGAGCAGCCGCCCGCCCGGGGCGCCGGGGCCCGGCACGCGGCCCCGCGCCGTACCGTCCGGGGCCGGATGCAGCTCCCGGTCGGCCGGGTGCTCGCGCTGACGGCGATGCCGACGGCCCTGCTGATGGGGTCGATCGCACCCAAGTTCGCCTTCGCGGCGGACACCAGGGCGGTGCCGGTCTCGAGCGGCACCTCGGCCGCCGCCGCGCAGGGCAGCGACTGCACCAAGACGTCCGCGACTCCCACGGCGAGCACGAGCAGCGGCACCGGCAAGACAGGCACGGCCAAGTCCGGTACGAGCAAGGCGGGTTCGGCCAAGGCCGGCTCCGCCACGAGCGGGACGGTCGCGGCACCGCGATCGGTCGGATCGCCGCCCGCAGCCAGCACCCCCGCCTCCAGCAGCCCGGGCAACGGTGGGGCGTCGTCCTCCGCGCCCGCGCCGACCGCGAGCAGCGCGCCGACCACCCCCGCGCCCACCACCTCACCCACCCCGACGAATCCGCTCCAGGGCGTGCTGAACGGCCTCGGCGGCCTCCTCGGCATCGACGCCGCCACGGCCTCGCCGACCCCCACCGCCTCGCCGACCGCCAGCGCCTCGGCCAGTGCCACTCCGGCCGCTCACCGTGCGGCCGCGCTGGCCGTCCCGGCTGCCGCCACCACTGCGCCGAAGCCAAGCACAACCAAGGCACCGTCCGCCACGCCGACTCCTTCGGCTTCGTCGAGCGCCTCACCCAGCGCCACGCCGTCGCCGACCGCAACGGCCAAGACGCCGACGCCGACGGCGTCCTCCACGTCTCCCGCCGCCGCGGCGAACAAGACCTGCAACATCAGCCACCTGGCCGCCCCGCTCGACACCTCGGTGACCCCGGGTGAGATGCCCGCCGACCCATGGACGCTCAAGACCAGCCGGCTGGAGCTGATCAACACCGAGTTCCACGGCGTGGTCACCGTGCACACGGCCGGCGGCGACGTCCGGGTACTGAAGTTCACAGCCGAACAGGTCAACATCGACAACCTCGACATGTCGGTCAAGCAGAACGGCCAGCGACTGCACGTCCAGGGCGGCCCCAGTACCAGGTCGACGATGCGCGGCGGAACCGTGACGATGTACGTGACCAGCCTGTCCGGCACGCTCGCCGCGGCCGAGGGCATCCCGCTCGCCTGGCTGAACGTCAATCTGACGCTGACTCCGGACACGCTGCCGCAGTGGCTGTACAACCTGATCGGCGCGGTGCCGATCCCGCTGACCCTGGTGTTCAACGACGCGACCGCGGTGCAGACCGGACAGTTCGGCGGGAACCTGACCATCCCCGGCATGCACCTGTACTACACGCCGCTGGCCTGACCCGGGGCGGCACGGAGAAAGGGCCTGTCCGAACGAATCGGACAGGCCCTCCGTCGTGCTTCAGCTGGTGCGGCTTCCGCGGCTCCTGCGGACGGGTCAGCTCTGGCTTCCGTCGGTGATCTCGCCCAGGTGGTGCACCCGGAGCATGTTGGTGGTGCCGGCCACGCCGGGGGGCGACCCGGCGGTGACGATCAGCGTGTCACCGGTGGCGTAGCGGCCCAGCTGGTACACCGCGTCGTCGACCTGGTCGACCATCGCGTCGGTCGTGCCGACCTGCGGGGTCACATAGGCATCGACGCCCCAGCTCAGGGCCAACTGGTTGCGCGTGGCCGTGTCCGGGGTGAAGGCCAGCACCGGGATCGGCGAGCGGTAGCGGGACAGCCGCCGCGCGGTGTCACCGGACTTGGTGAAGGCCACCAGTGCCTTTGCACCCAGGAAGTCGCCCAGCTCGCAGGCGGCGCGGGCGACCGACCCGCCCTGGGTACGCGGCTTGCGGCCCGGGTTCAGCGGCTGCAGGCCCTGCGACAGCAGCTCCTCCTCGGCCGCCTCGATGATCCGCGACATGGTCTGCACGGTCTCGATCGGGTACTTGCCGACGCTGGACTCCGCGGACAGCATGACCGCGTCCGCGCCGTCCAGGATGGCGTTGGCGCAGTCGGACGCCTCGGCGCGGGTGGGGCGCGAGGCGGTGATCATCGACTCCATCATCTGGGTGGCGACGATGACCGGCTTGGCGTTCCGGCGGCAGAGCGTGATCAGACGCTTCTGCACCAGCGGCACCCGCTCCAGCGGGTACTCCACGGCGAGGTCACCACGGGCGACCATGACGGCGTCGAAGGCGAGGACGATCTCCTCCATGGCCTCGACCGCCTGCGGCTTCTCGACCTTGGCGATGACCGGGACGCGGATGCCCACCTCGTCCATCACCTGGTGCACGTCGTCGATGTCGGCGGCGTTGCGGACGAAGGACAGCGCGACCATGTCCACGCCGAGGAGCAGCGAGAAGCGCAGGTCCTCCTTGTCCTTCTCGGACAGGGCGGGGACGTTGACAGCGGCTCCGGGCAGGTTGATGCCCTTGTTGTTGGAGAGCACACCGCCCTCGACGACGCGGGTCACCACGCGGGGGCCGTCGACGCTGACGACCTCCAGGGCGATCACGCCGTCGTTGATCAGGATCGGGTCGCCCGGCTTCACGTCGCCGGGCAGGCCCTTGTAGGTGGTACCGCAGATGTGCTGGTCACCGGGGACGTTCTCGGTGGTGATGGTGAAGGTGTCACCGTTCTCCACGGTCACCGGTCCGTCGGCGAAGGTGGCCAGACGGATCTTGGGGCCTTGCAGGTCGGCGAGGACTCCGACGGCGCGTCCGGTCGCCTCCGAGGCGGCGCGCACATTGCGATAGCGCTCCTCGTGGTCGGCGTGGACGCCGTGACTCATGTTCAGACGGGCGACGTTCATTCCAGCTTCGATCAGAGCTTTCAACTGTTCGAAGTTGTCCGTCGCGGGACCCAGGGTGCAGACGATCTTGGCTCGGCGCATATGGGTCATTCTATCGGGTCGCCTTTCGGGTGCATTTTCGATCAAATCGCCCCGCTGAATGCCCGGCGAACAACGGTGAACGTCTGCTGGGCGATCTCCAGCTCCTCGTCGGTGGGGACCACGGCGACCGCGACGCGCGAGCCGGCGGACGAGATCAGCCGGGGCTCGGCGGAGGGCACCGCGTTGAGGGTCGGGTCGAGCTCGATGCCCAGGGCCTCCAACCCGGTGAGCGCGGCCTCGCGGACCGGTACGGCGTTCTCGCCGACCCCGGCCGTGAAGGCGATGGCGTCGACCCGGCCGAGCACGGCGTAGTACCCGCCCACGTACTTGCGCAGGCGGTGGATGTAGACGTCGAAGGCCAGTTTCGCGGTCTCGTCCCCCTCGCCGATACGGCGGACGATCTCGCGCATGTCGTTGTCGCCGGACAGGCCCTTCAGGCCGCTGCGGCGATTCAGCAGGTCGTCGATCTCGTCCATGGTGAGCCCGCCGACGCGGTGCAGGTGCAGCAGGATCGCCGGGTCGAGGTCGCCCGATCGGGTGCCCATGACCAGGCCCTCCAGCGGTGTCATGCCCATCGAGGTGTCCACGCAGCGCCCGCCGGCGACGGCCGAGGCGCTGGCGCCGTTGCCCAGGTGCAGCACGATCACATTCACCGATTCGGGTGACTTTCCCAGGAGTTGGGCGACGCGCCGGGAGACGTACTGATGGGATGTGCCGTGGAAGCCGTAACGGCGGATGGAGTAGCGGTCCGCTGTGGCCGTGTCGATGGCGTAGCGGGCGGCGCGCTCCGGCATGGTGGCGTGGAAGGCGGTGTCGAAGACCGCGACCTGCGGCAGGTCGGGCCGCAGTTTGCGGGTCGCTTCGATACCGGTGATGTTGGCGGGGTTGTGCAGCGGCGCGAGCGGGACGAGCTCGCGCATGGCGTCCACGACCTCGTCGGTGATGAGCGTGGGCGCGGTGAAACGGGTGCCGCCGTGGACGGCGCGATGGCCGATGGCGGCGAGCAGCGGGGAGTCGAGGCCGAGGCCGGCGGCGGCCAGCTGGTCGGCGACCGAGTTGATCGCGGCGGCATGGTCGGGGCAGTCCGCGCGCTCGCCGATGCGCTCCACCAGGCCGGCGGCGAGCCGCCGGCCGTCGGCCATGTCGATCAGCTGGAACTTGACCGAGGAGGAACCGGAGTTGAGGACGAGGATCCGGGTGGCGTCGGTCACGACGACTGCTCCTCGGCTGCGGCGGCCTGCTGGGCCTGGATGGCGGTGATGGCGACGGTGTTGACGATGTCCTGGACCAGGGCCCCGCGGGACAGGTCGTTGACGGGTTTGCGGAGACCCTGCAGCACGGGCCCCACGGCGATCGCGCCCGCCGAGCGCTGGACTGCCTTGTAGGTGTTGTTGCCGGTGTTCAGGTCGGGGAAGACCAGCACGGTCGCCCGCCCGGCCACCGACGAGCCCGGCAGCTTGGTCGCGGCAACCTCGGGCTCCACCGCCGCGTCGTACTGGATCGGGCCGTCGACCAGCAGGTCGGGACGGAGCTGGCGTACCAGCTCGGTGGCCTTGCGGACCTTGTCCACGTCCACGCCGCTGCCTGAGGTGCCGGTGGAGTACGAGAGCAGGGCGATCCGGGGTTCGACGCCGAACCGGGCGGCCGTGTCGGCCGACTGGATGGCGATGTCGGCGAGTTGCTCCGCGTCCGGATCGGGGTTGACGGCACAGTCCCCGTAGACCAGGACCCGGTCGGCGAGGCACATGAAGAAGACAGAGGAGACGATCGCGGCGCCCGGCGAGGTCTTGATGATCTCGAAGGCCGGGCGGATGGTCGCGGCCGTGGAGTGGACCGCGCCGCTGACCATGCCGTCCGCCAGGCCCTCCTGGACCATCAGGGTGCCGAAGTAGCTGACGTCGGTGACCACGTCGTGGGCGGCTTCCAGGGTCATGCCCCGGTGCCTGCGGATCTCGGCGTAGAGCTCGGCGAAGCGGTCGCGCAGCGGGGAGGTGGCCGGGTCGATGATGCGCGCCCGGGCGTGGCCGGACACCTCGGTCCGGTCCAGACCGAGGTCGAGGCCCAGCTCGGCGACGCGCTTGCGGACGGTGTCCTCGGGACCGAGCAGGGTGAGGTGGCAGACATTGCGGCGCAGCAGCACCTCGGCCGCCCGCAGTATCCGCTCCTCGGTGCCCTCGGGTAGCACGACCTCCCTCAGAGTTGAGCCTCGTGCCCGCTCCAGCAGCTCGTGCTCGAACATCATCGGGGTGACCCGCTCCGAGCGGCTGAGCTCGATCCGGCTGGTCAGTTCGGCGGTGTCCACGTGCAGCTCGAACAGGCCCAGCGCGGTCTCGGCCTTGCGGGGGCTGGCAGCGGTGAGCTTGCCTTCGAGGGTGGAGAGTCCGGTCGCGATCGGAAAGCTGCCCTCGGCGACGACGGCGACGGGGGTGCCGGGGGCGAGTCGCGAGGCCAGCCGCATCACGTCGTCACCCGGTGTCTGACCCATCGTCAGCAGCACTCCGGCGATCGGCGGGGAGCCCGCGGCGTGGGCCGCCAGGGAGCCGATGAGCAGGTCGGCACGGTCGCCGGGGGTGATCACCATGGAGCCCTCGGAGAGCGCGCCGAGGAAGTTGGGCAACATCGCTCCGCCGAAGACGAATCGGCGGACGTCCCGGGCCAGGCCCGAGGCGTCGCCGAGGAGTACCTCGGCACAGGTCGTCTCGACCACCTGGGCCACGGTGGGAGCGGACAGGGCCGGCTCGTCGGGAATGACGTACACGGGGACGTCCGGGCGTACTGCCAGGCGCCGGGACACCTCCTGCTTGTCCCTGCCTGCGACCCGGTTGGCGATCATGGCGAGGATGCTGCAGCCAAGGTCGGAGTAGGCCCGATGGGCGTTCCGTACCTCGGCGACGACGGCGTCGGCGGTCTCCTTGTGCCCGCCGACGACGGGCAGCACCAGGGCCCCGAACTCGTTGGCGAGACGGGCGTTGACCGCGAGCTCGTCGGGGATGTTGGTGCCGGCGAAGTCGGTGCCGAGCACCAGCACCGCCTGGCACTGGCGCTCCAGCTCCCGGAAGCGGTCCACGAGCATGCCCACCAGCTCGTCCTGGCCGCGCTCGGCCTGCAGAGCGGCTGCGTCGTCGTAGCTGAGGCCGTACATCTGCTCGCGCGGCAGGTCGATCCGGTACCGACCGCGGAGCAGCTCCACCACGTGGTCGGTGTGCGTGTGCATCAGCGGACGGAAGACCCCGACCCGGTCGACCTGGCGGGTCAGCAGCTCCATGACTCCCAGCTCGACCGCCTGTCGGCCGTCCCCCCGGCCTATCCCGGTCACGTACACGCTGCGCGCCACAGGGGCACTCCGTTCCTTGCCTGAGCCAGTGGAGACGGGCCCGGCGCGGATGTCGCGGACCAGACCCGCTCAACGACCCTACCTTCGCACCGCGGATGAACCGCTGCCTGCGGGCGAAGAAGCGCCCAGGAGTGACCAAGGTCCCTTCTTGGTCCCTTCCGGGTCGCTTCCGGCCCTCCCCGCGACCGGTCGGCCGGCGGGTGTTCAGCCGACGAGCTGGGCGCGCCAGTGGTCGAAGAGGCCTTCCGGGTCACCGGAGAAGGACCAGGGCACGCGGGTGGGGCGGTCGCCCAGCTGGCGGAACACGTCCCGGGCCTCGTTGTGGAGCCCGGCGAAGATGAGGCCGTGCAGCAGCATGTTGAGATCGGCGACGTCCTGGGCGTACTCGATGCCGCTGCGGTGGGCGATCCACTGCCGCATGGTGGTCTGCAGCGCCTGGACGGCGACCTCGTGGTTCCAGTGGTAGGTCAGGCCCACGGCGGAGGGGCCCTCGATGTCGACCCGCTGCCGGTAGTGCTCCGCCCGGGCGGCCTGGGTGAGCGCGGCGAGGGGCGAGCCGAGCGGCGCGAAGGCGGCGCTGTCGCGGGCGAAGTTGTACATCTCGCCGTGCGAGCCGTGCCAGCGGGCGGAGAGGTGCCGCAGCACCTGGTGGTGGCCCTCGCGGCTGTAGGGGTCGCGGGCCTGGAGCTCACGCCACCAGTGCCAGACATGCGGATGACTCTGGCCGTAGAGCCGGGCCAGAGTCATCAGCGAGACCCAGGGGATCGGGTCGGCGGGGTTCTTGTCCGCGGCCTGGAGGCAGATCCGGGCCGCGCGGTCGAGGTGTGCGCGGTCGAGGCTGTCCTCGGACGGCGGTGGTGCGCCTGCGGTGCGGTTGGCCTCGGCGACTGCTGAGAAGACCCGCATCACCTCGGTCTCGGCGCGGAGGACCAGGGCGTCCGGGTTGTCGGGATCGGCGGACTGCCAGGTCTCCACGGTGCGGATGCCGGCGGCGGTGTCCGCGAGCAGTCGCATCCGGTGGGTCCGCCGGTCCCAGTCGCGCCCGGTGTCGCGAAGCAGGTCCCGTGCGCCCTGCCAGCGGCCCACGATCAGGTCCTGACGGGCGGTCGCGAGGGCGTGGTCCCCGAACGTGGGGTCAAACCGTGGTGCGGTGGTGCGTCGTCTTGCTCTGGCCATGGGAGAGACCGCTTCTCGGCTGGGTCGATAGAGCTTCGGTCGAGTGGGGAACGGGGTCGGCGCTGACTTCGTCCCTGGTGGTGCCCCCGTGTGTCGCACATGGTGCTGGAGCAGGTTCCGCTCGCGAAAGGTCGCGGAACGCGGCCAGCGGATGCCGACTCCGGTGGTACCGGGTCGGCATCCGCGGATGCTGCTGGTGTCGCTAGGTTGTCCGGTGACGAGCCGCAGTTGTGACTGCGTCAGATGTCGGTGGCGAGGGTATCGCTCGGGCCGGAGCTGCTCGTCGCCAGGGTGCTCTCTCCGTAGAGGGCGTCGACCTCGTCCGAGGCGGTCGCGTCGAGTCGGACGGCGCCGGAGCGGTAGTACTCGCTGCCCTTGACCCAGTACCAGATCATCGGGATCAGTCCGAGGGCGAGCGCGCCGATGCCGATCTCGATGTCGGCGGCCTTCAAGGTCGTCAGGTTCTCCACGAAGGTGTAGCCCATGAACAGGGCACCTGCCAGCGGCCAGATGCCGATGAAGAACAGGTTCGACAAGGACTTGGTCAGCAGCTTGCGGTAGGCGACGACAACGGCGAGCCCGGCCAGCGAGTAGTAGAACGCAATCTGCAGCCCGATGGCGTTGAATCCGTGGGCGAGGATCTTGTTGACGTTGGAGAAGTTGTTGGACGCGACGAACAGGCCCAGCGAGACCACCACCACGGCGGCGATGGCGACCCAGGGCGTCTGCCAGCGGGAGTGGGACTTCCCAAAGGCGGCCGGGACGGTCTTGTCACGGCCCATGGCGAAAAGCGAACGGGTGACCTGGATGAGGGTGGTCTCCAGGGTGGCGATGGTCGACAGCATCACCGCGACGACCATGATCTTGCCGCCGACACCCGGCCAGACACTGTTGCCGAGGATGGTCAGCACCGGCGCCGAGTTCGGGTCGGCGATCGTGGTCTGCGACACCACGATGTTCACCGCGATGGTGATCACCTCGAACAGCGCGAAGACCGCGACCACGCCGATCAGACCACCGAAACCGGAGTTCTTACGGCTGTTGCTCGTCTCTTCGCTGAGGTTGGCGGTGACGTCCCAGCCCCAGAAGTAGAACGCGGCGATCAGCGCGGCGGCGGCGAATCCCGCGCTCCCGCCGAAGTGCCCCCAACCCCAGAGCCAGGACCAGGAGAACGTGGCGGCCGTGCCGCCGTGCACCAGCGCGGCGATGCCGAAGACGGTCAGGATGACCAGTTCGATGCCCGTCATGATCCACTGCGCGTGGGCGGTGATCCGTGCGCCGAGCAGGACCAGACCCGCCATCGCGAGGAACCACGCAGCACCGACCAGGATGCAGAGTGTCTTGTTGTTTGACGCGCTGTCGGAGAACAGGGAGAGCGTGTACTGGCCTGCGGGCAGCGAGCCGATGACCATGAAGATGGTGGCCGAGGCGACCACCGACCAGCCGGCCAGGAACCCGAGGGACGGGTGCAGTGCGCGGCCGACCCAGGAGTAGCTGGCCCCCGCGTTGACGTCGATCCGGCCCAGGTAGTTGAAGGCCCAGGCGATGCCCAGCATGGGTATCGCACACCAGAGGAGGGCGGCGGGGCCGATCAGTCCTGCCGTTCCCGCGAGGGTGACGGTTGTTGCGGCCAGCGAGTAGGCAGGAGCGCTCCCCGCGATGGCCATGACGACGGTGTCGAAGCCACTGAGAACATTGGCCCGCAGGCCGGTTCTGGTCTCGACTGGTGGGACGTTGCTCAAGGTGGTGCCTCTCCGGGGACCGCCTGCAGGGTGCCGAGCACGAGCGCGCGGCAGAGGAGCCCTCGGGGCGGGAAACGTGCTGGGGGATGCGTGCTGTGGTGCAGTGCTTGGCGGATTGGCGCGACAGCGAGTGACACGCGTGGGTTTCCGGAGGCAGGATCGCCGCCTCGGCACCACAGGGGTCAATGTGTGCCACATGGTGCCCGTCCACTCACGCTGCTGGCAATGCTTTGACGGAATTCGTTAGTTGATCTTTCCAAACTGCGAATTCCATGTCAGGATCCGCATATTGCGACCGATTTCGTTGATTTGGAGAGGTAACGTGACTGAAACATCAGCTCGGCATTCGCAGAGCGCAGACCTCCCGGTCACCGAGCGGACCCGGCTCCGGCGGATGCGCGAGAACGGGCGCACGGCCAGGTTCGACCTGGACGCGGTGCTCGCCGCGGGATTCCTGTGCCACCTCGGAGTGCTGGTCGACGGCGTGCCGATGGTGGTGCCCACGGTCTACGGCGCCACCGCCGACACCCTGTACCTGCACGGCTCGGCCGCCAGCCGCAGCCTGGTCGCCTCACCCGAGGCGACCGTGTGCGTCACGGTCACCCATGTCGACGGACTCGTGCTGGCCCGCTCCGTGTTCGAGCACAGCGTCAACTACCGCTGCGCCATGGTCTACGGAGTGCCCCGGGTGGTCACCGGCGAGGAGGAGAAGCTGGAGGGGCTGCGCGTCCTGAGCCAGCAGGCCGCCCCGGGCCAGTGGGAGTACGCCAGGCAGCCCAACCGCAAGGAGCTCGCCGCGACGACGCTGCTGGCGCTGGACCTGGACGAGGTCTCCGTCAAGATCAGCGCCGGACCGCCGGACGACGGCGAAGGCCCGGACGCCGCGCTCGGGCTCTGGGCCGGCGAGCTGCCGCTCACCGCGACGTGGGGCGTGCCCGTCCCCGACCCGGCCCTGGCGCCGGGGATCGCCGTACCGGCCCATGTCGCCGCGCGAGCGGGCACGGTCGCCGGATAGCGCGGGTCAGGGTCAGTCCAGGCCCCAGGTCGTGCGCATGTCGGCGAGGGCGTCGTGGAAGCCGGGAAAGGTTTTCCGGACGCAGCCCGGGTCGTCCAGCGTGACGCCGCCCTCCGTGCGCAGCGCGGTGATGCTGAAGGACATGGCGATGCGGTGGTCGCCGTGGCAGGCGATCGGTGCCGAGCGCGGCTGGGCGGGGTGGATCTCGATCCAGTCGCGTCCGGTCTCGACCCGGACACCGAGGGCCGTGAGGTTCTCGGCGCAGGCGGCGAGGCGGTCGCACTCCTTGACGCGGGTGTTGTAGACGTCCTCGATGCGGACCGGGCCGTCCGCGAAGGGCGCGATGGCGGCGAGGGTGGGGACGGTGTCGGAGATGTCCCGCATGTTCACGGTGATACCGCTGAGCCGTGCCGGGCCGGTGACGGTGACCGAGTCGGGGGTCAGGGTCACCTCCGCGCCCATCTCCCGCAGTACCTCCGCGAACCGGATGTCGCCCTGGAGCGATTCCGAGCCCAGGCCGGGGATGGTGACGCTGCGTCCAGTCAGGGCCGCGGCGGCCAGGAAGTAGCTCGCGGTGGAGGCGTCCGGCTCGATCAGGTAGTCCGTCGCCCGGTACCCCTGCGGCGGGACGTGGAAGGTGTCGCCGACGCGTCGGGCGTCGTTGCCGAAG
Organism: Streptacidiphilus sp. MAP12-16; assembly: GCF_041262165.1. Lineage (NCBI taxonomy): Bacteria > Bacillati > Actinomycetota > Actinomycetes > Kitasatosporales > Streptomycetaceae > Streptacidiphilus > Streptacidiphilus sp. MAP12-16. Next base: position 1,067 of record NZ_JBGCBY010000026.1, on the reverse strand, counting down.
CGCCGCATCATCGCCAGGGTCATCTCGACGTAGGGGACGGAGACCAGGTCCGAGACGGTGATGTCGAGTCCGTCGGAGGTCAGCGGCCCGGCGAGGAGCAGCGCGGTGAGGAACTGCGAGGACAGTCCCGCGTCCAGGGTGAGCGCGCCGCCCTTGATGCCGTCGGCGCGGAGGGTCAGCGGGTGGTGGCCCTCGGCCTGCTCGTGGGTGAGGTCGACGCCGAGTTCGCGCAGGGCGCGGGTGAGCGGGCCCAGCGGGCGGCGGCGCATCTGGGCGGAGGCGTCGAAGCGGAAGGTGCCCTGTCCGGCGGCGGCGAGGGTGGGCAGGAAGCGGGCGGTGGTCGCGCCGTCGCGGCAGTAGACGTCGGCCTCGCCGAGCGCGGGCCCGGCGGGGCGGCCTTCGACCGTCCAGGCGTCGGGCTGCTGGTCGAGGCGGTAGCCGAGGGTGCGCAGGCCCTCGGCGAAGCCCTCGCTGTCGTCGGAGCGGAGGGGGCGGCGCAGCACGGTGGTGCCCTCGGCGGCAGCGGCCAGGAACAGGGCGCGGGCGGTGATGGACTTCGACCCGGGGATCTCGACGACGGTCATGGCCCAGGAGTTTAGGCGGGGCGCCGGCCACCGCGGTGGCCCGTCCGCTGAGCGGACGGGCCACCGCGGTGCTGCTCGGCTCAGGCGGGCGTGAGCCAGATGGTGGCCAGCGGCGGCAGGATGAGCTCGGCGCTGGTGTCCCGGCCGTTCCAGGGGGTGGCGTCGGCCTTGACCGGGTCCGGGTTGCCCACGCCGCTGCCGCCGTAGACCTCGGCGTCGGTGTTGAGGATCTCGAGCCAGCGTGCGTCGCGGACGTCCGCGCGCACGGTGGGCAGGCCGACCCGGTAGTCGTGGCGGACCACGGGGGACAGGTTGCTGATCGCGACCAGTGGACGTCCTTCGCGGTCGTAGCGGACAAAGGAGAACACGTTGTCCTCGGCCGCGCCGCCGTCGATCCAGGCGAAGCCGGCCGGCTCGGTGTCGAGCTGCCACAGCGCCGGCGAGTCGACGTAGAGCCGGTTCAGGTCGCGGACCAGGTCCTTA
>NZ_JBGCBY010000025.1:0-127868 GCF_041262165.1 Streptacidiphilus sp. MAP12-16 | reverse complement strand
AACGGTTGTCAGCGGAACGGTTGTCCCGGTCACCGAAGGAACGGCTGCCGCTGCCACCACGGTCGTCACGGCTGTAACCACCACCGGCCGGACGGTCGTCACGACGCTGGAAACCACCACTCGGGCGGTCGTCGCGGCGCTGGAACCCACCGGAACGGTTGTCAGCGGAACGGTTGTCCCGGTCACCGAAGGAACGGCTGCCGCTGCCACCACGGTCGTCACGGCTGTAACCACCACCGGCCGGACGGCTGTCACGACGCTGGTACCCACCGCGCTCGCCACCACCGCTGAAGCGGTCGTCACGACGCTCGTCGCGCACCGGGGCGGTACGCGCCGGCCGGGTGTCCTCGGCGTCCACCGCGGCGCTCTGCGCCGGGACGGATGCCTCAGTACGGTCCTCGGACGCCGCAGCCACGGCACCCGACTCGGCGACCGCAGCCGGCTCGTCCTCGATGCCCAGCTCGCTGCGCTCGCGGGCGGCGCGCGCTGCCAGGCGGTCGGCGTCGGCCCGCAGGTCGGCGGCGTGCTTGGTAGCGCGCTCCAGCTCGCGGGTCAGGTCCTGGACGTCACGCTCGGCCTGCTTGGCCTGGGTGGCGACCGACTCGGCCTGGACCTCGCTCAGCGAACGGGCGCCGGTGATCTTCACCAGATCCGCGTCGAAGGCGCCGCCGACGATGTGGCGGGTGGCCTCGACCCCGGCGTCCTCCAGCAGGCGGAACACGCCACGACGCTGGTGCGGAAGGATCAGCGTGACGACGGTGCCGGAGCGGCCGGCCCGCGCGGTGCGGCCGGAGCGGTGCAGATAGTCCTTGTGGTCGCCGGCCGGGTCCACGTTCAGGACCAGGTCGACGTCGTCGACGTGGATGCCGCGAGCCGCGACGTCCGTGGCGACGAGGACGTTGACGTAGCCGTCCTTGAAGTCCCCCAGCGTGCTGGTGCGCGCGCCCTGGGTCATGCCGCCGTGCAGCGCGTCGGCGAGCACGCCGGCGTCACGGAGCTGCTCGGCGACGCGGTCGCAGCCCATCTGGGTCCGGACGAAGATGATCGTCCGGCCCTTGCGCGCCGCGATGGCGTTGGTGACCGGGGCCTTGTCCTTGGGCTTCACGACCAGGACGTGGTGGCTCATGGTGGTGACCGCGCCGGCCGAGGGGTCGACCTCGTGCGTCACCGGGTTCTTGAGGTAGCGCTTGACCAGGGAGTCGATCTCGTTCTCCAGCGTGGCGGAGAACAGCATCCGCTGGCCGCCGGCCGGAACCTGGTCGAGGATTTCGGTGACCTCGGGCATGAAGCCCATGTCGGCCATCTGGTCGGCCTCGTCCAGGACGATGACCTCGGTCTCGTCCAGGGTGCAGGCGCCGCGGTTCAGCAGGTCGCGCAGGCGGCCGGGGGTGGCGACGAGGATGTCGACGCCGCGCTCCAGCGCGTAGATCTGGTTGGACATCGAGGTGCCGCCGCACACGACCTTGAGACGCAGGCCGAGCACCGAGCCGTAGGGCTCGAGGGCGTCGGCGACCTGCATCGCCAGCTCGCGGGTCGGGACCAGGATCAGTCCACGGGGACGCTTCGCCTGGCTGCGGTTGCCGCCGAGGCGGGTGAGCAGCGGCAGGCCGAAGCTGAGGGTCTTGCCGGAGCCGGTGCGGCCTCGGCCGAGAACGTCCTTGCCGGCCAGGGCGTCCGGGATGGTCGCGGCCTGGATCGGGAAGGGCTCGGTGACGCCGCGCTTGGCGAGGGTGCGGACGATGTCCTGGTGCAGACCCAGGTCGCCGAAGGTGACCTTCGGCGTGGTGGGCTCAGAGGCCACGGCGGCCTCGATGGGGGCCTCGGTGGGGATGGTGCCGGCCGCGTCGGGGTTGTCGGTGTTGTCGGCGGCGTCCACAGACTCGATGGAGTCCGCGGTGACGGTGGCGGCGGGAGCCTCGATGCCGTTTTCGGGCATGGCGAAGCGGTCGTCGTCAACGAGAGACATGAAGAACCTTCCGGATGTTGGCACGCGCCAAGTCCGCGGGTTCACCTACAACCGCCTCAATGCGGTCAGCCACGGAGTGCCGGTACGCGCCAGGGCGCCTGATGGGAGTAGCAGCAGCGCCGGGCAAATGAAACAAACAACGATCTACCAAGATAGCCTAGGGCCTGTCGAAGGAGCAAATGACCCGTTCAGGGCATTACAGGCCCCCCACCTCGCAGACTCTCCCGCCCGCTGCCGCGCATCGCGTAACAGCAAGCGAAGCCCCCCATTTGTTCCCGCCTCGCCCGCAGGCGGTCAGGCTCGGAGTCGGTCAGGCCCGTCGGTCAGGTGTGGGAGCTGCTGACTGAGGGTGGAGGCGGTGGTGGGGGCGGGGGCGGCGACGTCGGGGGCGGGCTGGGTGCGGCCGACGGCGAGGTCGAGGGCGCGGGGGGCGTGGGGCTCGACCCGGGCGTGGGTGTACCGGTGACGCCGCCGGCGCTTCCGCCGCTGGTGCCTCCGGTGGCCCCGTGGCCGCCCGGGCTGCCGATCCCGCCGATCGGCGGCTGCCCGCCGGTGCCGTTGGGGACGCTCGCCCCGGACGGCTTCGCCGAGCCGGACGCACCGCCAGCACTCGCACTGGGTCCGGCAGTTGCGGAGGGCTCGGGGGCGCCGCGGTGCCGCGTACCCGCCCGGGGCTGACCCATACCGTCCTGGGAGTGGCCCGGGGCGGACGTCTCCCCTACCACTGGCGTGCCCGACACGCCTGGCCCACCGGAACCGCTCACCTCGGTGCACCCCGACAGCGCCGCCGCCGCGAGCGCGCCCAGCACGACGACCACCGCCGCCCGGCCCATGCCGACTTCCAACTTGCCCACCCTGTACGGCCCCGCTTCCCGTTCGCTCCGGGCGACCGCCACCGACGGTCCCCCCGTCGTCCAACGGCAACACAGGCGGAAAGGACACGGCCGTTCGGCGGACGAGCGGACCCGGCCGGACAGGCGGACCGGATAGGAGGACCGGACGACCGGACCGGAGCGTTGGGCCGTCGCAGCGAGCTCAGCCGTATCCGAGGGCGTGCAGCCGCTCGTCGTCGATCCCGAAGTGGTGGGCGATCTCGTGGACCACGGTGACGCCCACCTCCGCGACCACCTCCTCGTTGGTGGCACACATCCGCAGGGTGGGGTTCCGGTAGATGGTGATCCGGTCGGGAAGCACCCCTGCGTACCAGTCACCCCGTTCCGTGAGGGGTGTCCCCTCGTACAGACCCAGCAGTTCGGGCGTGCCGGACCGTGACCCGTCCGGCCCAGGCTCCGGCTCGTCCTCCACAAAGATCACGACGTTGTCCATCAGCCGTGTCAGCTCAGGCGGTATCCGGTCGAGCGCCTCGCCTACAAGCTCCTCGAACCGCTCTCGGGACATCTCCAGCACGTTGCTCCTCATGGGCGGGGCGACCACGGTCCGAGCCGGGGCCGGCTGCCGACCGACGTCGGATCTTCGAGCGGGTGGAAACCATTTTGGCGTTACCCGCCCCCATCCCATATGCTTCTGAACGTCCCCGACGGCCGCAAGGAAGCCGGGAGGGCCAGTCAGCCCTCATCGTCTAGTGGCCCAGGACGCCGCCCTTTCAAGGCGGTAGCACGGGTTCGAATCCCGTTGGGGGCACGCTTAACCGCGTGCAGGTTCGCCTGTACGAGGCCTCGTGGAGCAGTTGGTTAGCTCGCCACCCTGTCAAGGTGGAGGTCGCGGGTTCAAGTCCCGTCGAGGTCGCTCTACCCCCTTCGGGGGATCTGGCCAGGTAGCTCAGTTGGTACGAGCGTCCGCCTGAAAAGCGGAAGGTCGCCGGTTCGACCCCGGCCCTGGCCACAGTGCGTAAGCAGCAAAAACGCCCCCGCTCCACTTCGGAGCAGGGGCGTTTTTCGTATGGCGTACGCCGACCGGTACGCCAACGGGATCAGGCCAGGCGATCCCCCAGGGGTGTCTCGCTCGGCGGCTGAGCGGAGAACGTCGCCGGCGAGGACCAGTTCGGCGTTGTCGATCCCAGCGTGAACCCAGGAGCAGGTCACGCTTACTGGTCCTGGGGGTGGCAGCGGCCACAGCCACAGGCTCATCTGGATGTCTTCCCCGGCATCCGGGCCGCCGCCGCTGCTCTGCGTCGAGTAGGCGCTGAGCATTGGCCCCGTGCCGTTACGGAGCCCGGCATCGTCGTCCAGTTCTCCCACCCGGCCGTCCGCGAACCGAACGGCGGACCATAGTTCGCGGGCGAGCGGGTGTGCGTGTGAGTCTCGCCAGGTGCCTCGGCCATGGGCCTCCATCTCGATCACGGTACCGGTGGGGAAGGCGAGCACCTGACGGGCGATCAGCACCGCGCTTTCTGAGCGGGCGATGACGACGGGGCCGAGTACGTGTCCTCCGATCATCCGCGGCGGCATGTGCCTATGCGTTGCGGGACTTTCAGGGTCCTCGGGCATGCCAGGAGGCTACCTCCGCAGACGCGGAGCTGAACCGATCTGAACGATGATCCTGCTCTGCGGTCGGTCAGCGGTCGATGACAGCCATGTTCCCTTCGTCGTGGCGTTCGCCGGCGGCCGGGCTGAGGTTGTTCAGCCGTTCGACCTGTGTGGTGCTCAGCTCGACGGCGTCGGCGGCGGTGTTCTCCTCGACGCGGGCGACGCGCTTGGTGCCGGGGATGGGGGCGATGTCGTCGCCCTGGGCGAGCAGCCAGGCCAGGGCGATCTGTGCCGGTGTGGCGTCCGCCTCGGCGGCGACGGCCTTGACCTCGTCGACGATGCGCAGGTTGCGCTGGAAGTTCTCGCCGGTGAAGCGCGGGTTGGTCTTGCGCCAGTCGTCGTCGGCGATGTCGTCGGCGGAGCGGATCTGGCCGGTGAGGAAGCCGTGGCCGAGCGGCGAGTAAGGCACGAAGCCGATGCCCAACTCGCGCAGCAGCGGCAGGATCTCCGCCTCCACGTCGCGGGTCCACAGGGAGTACTCGGTCTGCAGCGCGGTGACCGGGTGGACGGCGTGGGCGCGGCGGATCGTGTCCGGGCCGGCCTCGGACAGGCCGATGTGGCGGATCTTGCCCTCCGCGACCAGCTCGGCCAGTGCGCCGACGGTGTCCTCGATCGAGGTGTTCGGGTCAACTCGGTGCTGGTAGTACAGGTCGATGTGGTCGGTGCCGAGGCGCTGCAGGGAGCCCTCGACTGCGGCACGGATGTTCGCCGGGCTGCTGTCGATGACGCCGGGGCCGCCGCCGGAGTGGGAGACCAGGCCGAACTTGGTCGCCAGCACGACCTGGTCGCGGCGGCCCTTGAGGGCCTGGCCGACCAGTTCCTCGTTGGTGTAGGGGCCGTAGATCTCAGCGGTGTCGAGGTGGGTGACGCCCAGGTCCAGTGCCCGGTGGATGGTGCGGATCGACTCCGCGTCGCTGCCCTGTCCGACGTTGTAGAAGCCGGACATCGACATGGCGCCCAGACCGATCCGGGAGACGTCCAGCCCGCCCAGAGAGATGTGCTTCATCAGAAAACTCCGTTCCTCGGTTCCCGATCGCCGGGCGATCCCACGCCCGGTGTTGGAACAGCGGCTCACGGCCGGCGCCCGGCTGGGGTCGGCCTGCGAGTGCCATGCTCAGTGCGGTGCAGTGAGCCCGCTGTCCAGGCAACCATCCGCGGACCACAGTCCGGGCCCCCGTACGGGGTGCTCTTCTTCGGGGGGTCTGGCAGCCCCCCTTTCGCGGGCACGGACGGGCGGGGGTCAGCCGTACCGTGGAGGCATGGACCGCAGCACCGAGATCCGTGAGTTCCTGCGCACCCGCCGGGCCCGGATCACCCCCGAGATGGCCGGCCTCGCCCCGCACCCGGGCGCCCGCCGGGTGCCGGGCCTGCGCCGCGAGGAAGTCGCCCAGCTGGCCGGGGTCAGCGTCGACTACTACGTCCAGCTGGAGCGGGGCCGTACCCACGGCGTCTCCGAGACCGTCCTGGAGGCCGTCGCCCTCGCCCTGCAGCTGGACGACACCGAACGCGCCCACCTCTTCGACCTCGCCCAGCCCACCGCCGCCCGGGCCCGCCGCAAGCGGCCGCTCAGTCCACAGCGAGTCCGCCCAGTCCTGTACCGGGCCCTGGACTCTCTCAGCGTCCCCGCGCTGGTCCAGGGACGGCGGATGGACATCCTGGCGGCCAACCGACTCGGCTCCGCCCTCTTCACCGACTTCCAGGCGCGACCCCACCGCGAGCGCAACTTCGCCCGCTTCGTCTTCCTCGACGACGCCGCTCGCACGCTGTACGCCGACTGGGAGCGGGCCGCCGGCGACTGCGTGGCCACACTGCGCCTGTACGCCGGACGGCACCCCGATGACCCACAACTCACCGAACTGATCGGCGAGTTGTCCCTGAACAGCGACACGTTCCGCCGTATGTGGGCTGACCACGACGTCCTCGCCCACACCGCCGGCACCAAACGCCTGCACCACCCGATCGTCGGCGATCTGACTCTCGACTACGTGGTCCTGGCCGTCGAAGGCGACCCCGACCAGACCCTCGTCATCCTGACCCCCGAACCCGCCTCCCCCTCGGCTGAAGCCCTCGGCATCCTCGCCAGCTGGACAGGCACATCCGCCACCGGGCCGCACGCCGCCTCCAACGAGACGCACAACCCAGCCGGCTGACACCCGCGAGCGGTGCAACGTGGTGCGGGGTGCCAGCAGTTGACTCACTGGACCGGGACCGCAACCGGGACCGGGACCAGGCCCGGGCGGGTGGCGTTTGGGCAGCGGCGGGAGCCGTCTCAGGCGGGGGCTGCTTCGAGTCGGCGCAGGCGTTCGGTGTCGCTGAGTCGGGGGCAGGTGCCGCAGGCCCTTCCCTGCTTGATCGTGTAGTTCAGGCAGCAGCCGGTGCGGGTACGGGTGAGGTGGAGGCGGCCCGAGGGTCCGTGGATCGTACGGAAGTTCGCGCCGTCGGGGAACGGCCCGGTGCCGCCGGGGCCGGGAAGTAAGGACTCCGCAGCGTGGACGGCGCGCTGCTCCTCGCCCAGGGTCCGGCCCAGATACCAGAGCCCGGAGACCAGGTCGTCGCCGGCCATGCCCCACAGAGCGCGTGGTCCGCGCCGGACTCGCGGCCGGAAGGCGTTGAGCAGAGGGCGTACGAACTCCTCGACGGACGCCCGTACGGCTTGCGGCGCGTCCGTCGCGGTGACGTCGAAGTCCCCTGGGGCCAGCGCGAAGTCACCGCTCACGGGGTCGGTCCAGAGCCGGTCCGGGGTGAGTCGCGGGACCTGCCCGGCCAGGAACCAGGGGCCGCTGATCAGCAGGCCCACCGACCAGAGTTGGCGGTGCAGCAGGCGCGAGGCGGCGACGTCCGAGCGGGCCGGGCTGCCGTGCGCGGCCAGGATGCGCGCCGACTCCCCGTCGAGAGCCGCCGCCAACATCTCCGGGTCGGCGACGAGCTCGGCCATGCTCAGCCAGGTGCCGCCGGGGCCGTCCACCGCCTGCCGGGTCTCCAGTACCTCGACGCGCAGATCGTCGCAGACATGTGCGAGGCGGCGGTATGTGTCCGTGAGCAGCACAGAAGGGCTCCGATCAGCGCAAAAGCGGAGGAGGTTAGGCTGACCTTAGCTTGCTCTCGGGGGCACTGCCGGAGGCGACTTCGTCCAGTGCGTAAACCTGAAGCACCGTGACATTCTTAGGGATGGCTGGCCTAAGTTGACTTCGCATCAGGCCCGTCGGGGCAGAATACGACCAGCCTCGCAGATCCCGCGGTCTTCACATCCGCACCCTCCCGCCGCAGCCGCTCCGACCTCAGGGTTTTGTCTCGGCCGGCGCACTCGACGACCGGCAGGCGCGTCGATACGGATCCGAGATCCGACTCGACAGCAGTTGTTAGGTAAGGCTTGCCTGACTATGGTGCTCTACCAGTAAGCCTTTCCCGGGTCCCTGCAGTGCAGGAACCAGGGAAGACGTCTGCCCATGCAACGCCAATTGGGGCCGAGTTGACTGCTCGTCCCACGTGGAGTGGAGACCGTGTGGCCGGTAATCATGTACGTCCGCTGATGGCACTGGGTGCGCTGTTCGTTTCGCTGACCGTGGTGGGTTGTGGCAGTTCGAGCTCGCCGGCCGGGTCGAGTGCCCAGGCGTCGACTGCCTCCGCGTCGTCCGGGGCGATCGGCGCGTCAGTGGCCGGCCAGCCGCTGACCGTCTACTCCGGGCAGCATCAGCAGACCGTCGAGGCGCTGGTGAAGGACTTCGAGGCGCGCAGCGGGGTGAAGGTCCAGCTCCGCTCGGGCGATGAGGCGGAGCTGGCGAACCAGATCCTGCAGGAGGGGTCGGCGTCGCGGGCGGATGTGTTCTACGCGGAGAACCCGCCGGCGCTGACGAACCTGGAGGAGCGGGGCCTGCTCGCGCCGGTCGGGGCCACCACGCTCACGGCGGTGTCCGCGAATGACAGTTCGGCCAAGGGCGACTGGGTCGGGGTGTCCGCACGGACCGCGGCCTTCGTGTTCAACACCGACAAGATGTCCGCTTCCTCCGCGCCCGCCTCGGTACGCGACCTCGCCGGGCCCGCGTGGAAGGGCAAGCTGGGAGTGGCCCCGGGCGAGACCGACTTCGCCCCGATCATCACCCGGATGATCAAGAGTGAGGGGCAGGACGCAACCAAGCGGTGGCTGGAAGGCCTCAAGGCCAACGCCAAGGTCTACAACAGCAACGAGGACCTGGTGGCCGCCGTCAACCGGGGCGAGGTCCAGGGCGGCATCATCGACCACTACTACTGGTACCGCCTGCGTGACGAGGTGGGCGCGGGCAAAGTGCACACTGCGCTGCACTACTTCACCCCGGGCGACCCGGGTGCCCTGGTCGACGTCTCGGGCGCGGCCGTGCTGTCGGCGAGCAAGCACCAAGCAGCCGCCCAGGCCTTCCTGGCCTACCTGACCAGCACCTCGGCGCAGACCATCATCGCCACCTCGCAGAGCTACGAGTACCCGCTGATCACCGGAGTGCAGAACACCAAGGTGTCCCAGCCCCTGGCGCAGGTGGGCACGGTGGCGTCGCCGGCCGAGCTCGGCGACGGCAAGCAGGCCCTGCAACTGCTCCAGGACGCCGGCCTGCTATGAGCACCCTGGACCGCCCTGCCGATCAGGGCCTGCCGCCGCTGTCACGCTGGCGGGCGCCCCGTACCTGGGCGCCCCGGGCACTGCTACCCGATGCGCTGGTGCCCCGGGCCCTACCGCTCCTGGTCACCGTGGTGATCACCGCCGTGGCCTCCCCGTTGGTCTTCGTCGCGGTGCAGGCCGGACAGGCGGGCTGGGCTCAGGCCCAGCGCCTGCTCGGACGCCCGCTGATCGCCACCCTGCTCTGGCACACCCTCAGCCTCGCTGCCGTCGTGACGGTGGGCGCGGTGGCGCTGGGGTTCGCCGCGGCCTATCTGGTGGAGCGCACCGACCTGCCCGCGCGCAGGTTCTGGACGGTGATGCTGGCGATGCCGCTGGCCGTACCGGAGTTCGTCCACGGCTACTCCTGGGTCTCGCTCTTCCCCCAGGTCCAGGGGTACTCGGGCGCGGTGCTGGTGATGACGTCGTCGCTGTATCCGCTGGTGTTCCTGCCAGTGGCCGCGACGTTGCGCCGATTCGACGCCTCCGCCGAGGAGGTGGCCCGCAGCCTGGGCCGCGGACGGTGGACCACCCTGTGGCGGGTGACCCTGCCGCTGACCCGGCCCGCGCTGGCCGGCGGGGCGCTGCTGGTCTCCCTGTACCTGCTGGGCGAGTACGGCGCGTTCGCGATGCTGCGGTTCACCACCTTCGCCACCGCCATCTTCACCGAGTACCAACTCGGCTTCGACGCGGCCTCCGCCTCGCTGCTGACCCTCGTCCTGTGCGCCCTGGCGCTGCTTCTGGTGACCCTCGACGCGCGGGCCGGCCGGCGCGGGCGGCTGGTGCGCCAGGGCGCCACCGCCCGCCCCGGCAGCCCGGTGCCCCTGGGGCGCGCGAAGGTCCCGGCCCTGCTCGCGGTGACGGCGCTGGCCTCCACCGCACTCGGGGTGCCGCTGTTCGCCCTGGGCTACTGGCTCCTGCGCGGCAGCTCCACCACCCTGCCGCCCGCCTCGATCCTCGGCGCCGCGACGACCACGCTCGGCTACGCGCTGACCGCCGCCGTGGTCGCCACCGCCGCCGCGGTCCCGGTGGCGCTGTACTCCTGGCGTCGCCGCACCCGCCTCGCCCAGGCCGCCGAGCGTGCCGCCTACCTGACCCGGGCCCTGCCCGGCATCGCCGTGGCGCTCTCCATCGTCTTCTTCGCCGTCCGCTACGCCCAACCCCTGTACCAGCAACCGCCGCTGCTGGTGGCCGGGTACGTGCTCCTCTTCTTCCCGCTCGCGCTGACCGCAGTTCGGGCCTCTCTCGCCCAGGTGCCGCCCGGCGTCGAGGAGGTCGCCCGCTCCCTGGGCACCCGCCCGCTGGGGGTTCTGTTCCGCGTCACCGTACCGCTGATCGTTCCCGGGTTGGGCGCCGCGACCGCGATGGTCGCCCTCACCGCGAGCACCGAACTCACCGCGACGCTGCTGCTGTGCCCCACCGGGACGCAGACCCTGGCCACCCAGTTCTGGGCCTACACCACCGGACTCGCCTACGGCGCGGCGGCACCCTACGCCGCGCTCATGGTCGCGATGTCCGTACCGCCCGTCATCCTGCTCACCCGCCGGACTCTCGGCCCGAAACGACCTTCGGAGACGCCATGAGCGGCTTGTCCATCACCGGCCTGCACGCGGCCCACGCCCGCACCCCGGTCCTGCGAGGCGTCGACCTCCTCGTTACCGACGGCGCGCTGGCCTGCGTCCTGGGCCCGTCCGGCTGCGGTAAGAGCACGCTGCTGCGTGTCATCGCCGGCTTCCACTCCGCCGTCCAGGGGGAGGTGACGCTACGGGGCCGCCTGCTCGACGACGGGCGGGCGCGAGTGCCCGCCGAGCGCCGCCGGATCGGCTACGTGCCGCAGGACGGCGCGCTGTTCCCGCACCTGACCGTCGCCGGCAACATCGGCTTCGGACTCCCGCGCGGCCAACGCCAGGAACGCGTCCAGGAGATGCTCGACCTCGTCGGACTCAGCGGCCTGGGCGACCGCCACCCGCACCAGCTCTCCGGCGGCCAGCAGCAGCGCGTCGCCCTCGCCCGGGCACTCGCGCCCCGTCCTGAACTCCTGCTCCTGGACGAACCGTTCGCCGCCCTCGACGCCGCCCTGCGCACCGAACTGCGCACCGAGGTCGCCGCCACCCTGCGCCGCGCGGGCGCGACCGCGATCCTGGTCACCCACGACCAGGACGAAGCCCTCTGCTTCGCCGACACCATCGCCGTGATGCGCGAGGGCCGGATCGCGCAGACCGGCACCCCGCACGCGCTCTACCACCAGCCGGTCGACGCAGGCGTCGCCTGCTTCCTGGGCGAGGCCAACCTGCTCGCCGCCCGCATCGACGCAGGCCGGGCCACCACCGCCCTGGGCACGCTGCCACTCACCGCGGAGTGCCCCGACTCCAGGCCCTCGACCGCCAAGCCCTCGACCGAGGGCCAGGGCACCGTCCTGCTCCGGCCCCGTCAGCTGCGCCTGGCCACCGAACCGGGCAGCGATACCGTCCCGGTCCGGGTGCTGCGAAGCCACTTCCGCGGCCACGACCACCGGGTCGAACTCGCCACCGATCCGCGCCCCGGGGTGCCGGAACAGCTGATCGCCTACACCGACAGCGCGCCTCCCCGGAACGGGAGCCCGCTCTTTGTGACGCTCCACGGCACCGCGCACCCGGTCGGCCCCGTGGTCCCGCCCGACCCGGCCCCTGCCCCTGCCCCTGCCCCTGCCCCTGCGGCCGAAGACCGCGCTCACGCCGCGCGGGCGTCCACCCGCTAGGGCAGTCCGCCGGACAGGCCCAGCCACTCCCACCGTCCACGTCGCAGCAGACCGGAGCCCACGTTGCTCGCAGACAGCCCGGAGCCGGACGGCGGTCGTTCGGCCGGCGTGGGCGCGATCTACTGCAGGATCCCGCACCGCCACGACGCCGGCCAGAACCCCGTGGACTGCCAGGAACGCGCCTGTCGCACGGCGGCCGGCGAGATCGGGGTGTTGATCGACCAGCGACAGGTGTACGTGGACAACCTGGCCGCGTCGTGGCTGCGTGACCGGCCACGACCGGCCTGGGACGCGATGCTGTCCGCCGCGAAGGGGGGCGTGTTCACGCACCTTTTCTGCGACGGGCTGGAGCTGCTGCTGAAGCAGCCGTGGGACGTCGCGGAGCTTCTGCAGGTCGCCGAAGACCACGGCATCACCCTCCACGGCAGTCCGGGCGGGAGGGACTTCGGCAATGCCGGTGAGCGACGAAAGCTCCGCGACGAGGCCGATCGGGCGTGCCGGGCGGCGACGAAGACGTCGCTCGCGGCCAGGTCGGCGCACGCGCAGGCGGTCTCCGCGGGGCGGCCCCACGGAGGCGGCCGACGTGCCTACGGCTACCAGGCGGGTACGTACGACCTGGTCGCCGACGAGGTCGCGATCGTCCGGGAGGTGTTCAGGCGCTACCAGGACGGGGAGTCGCTGCGGGCCATCGCCTGGGGCCTCAACGACCGCGGGGTGCTGACGGCCGGCGGTCTGCAGTGGACCGTCACCGGCGTCGGCCGCCTGCTGGACGCCCCGCGCTACGCCGGACTGCTGGTCCACCGCGGCGAGATCGCCCGCGCGGAGGACGGGAGTTACCTGGCGGCCGCCTGGCAGCCGTGCGTCAGCATCGAGACCTGGGAGCGCACCCGTGCCCTGCGCCGGACCAGGGAACTGGAGCGCCAGGCCGACCGTCGTCCCGCCCGGGACTACCCGCTGACCGGCCTGCTGCGCTGCACCAAGTGCGGGCGGCGCCTGGTGGGCGAGGCCATCGCCGGCTACCCCACCTATGCCTGCACCTCCAAGAGTCTGCTGTCACAAGGCCGATGCAGGCGACACATCGCCGCCGAGCCGCTGGAGGCGTTCGTGGAGGAGGCGGCCATGGCGGTCCTGGAGGACTGGGACGCCGAGGCGGCCGGCCGGATCCCGGTCGCGATCCATCCGGACGGTCGCCGTGAGCAGGCTGAGCCGCATCTGCCGGATCTGCCGGATCCGCGGCAGTTGGAGGAGCTTGACGCGCTGCGGTCGGCCGGGGCGATCTCGGAGGAGGAGTACGCCTCCGTGCGGGCGGTCGCGCTCTCCCGGGCCCGTGCGGTCCAGCGTGCCGTCGTGGTCCGTCCGGTCGGCGCTCTGGATGGCGTCGTCACCGGTGCCAGGGCACGGTTCTCGTGGAACAGGTTGCCCGCCGAGCGCAGAAAGGCCGTGCTCAGGGTCCTGTTCGCAGGCATCTGGATCGGCCCGTCGTCGACTGCTCAGAGCGTCTTCGACCATGGCCGCATCCACGTGCTGCACCATCGGGGAGCGGCCGAGGCCACCGACGGCTGAACGTTCGGGGCTGCGGGCGGACGTCCCGGCGACCTGCTGCCGTACCTGCGGCCGCTGGGCCCGGCCACAGGGAGTGGCCGGGCCCAGGGGTCGGTTGTGGAGGGTGGGTTGGGTCAGGAGACGGTGACGTCGTCGTAGTAGGTGTAGGTGGGGTCGCCGGCGTAGTTGTCGTCCTTGTTGGTCAGGGTGAGGGTGTAGGAGTGGCCTGCGGTGACGGTGGCGGTCTTGGTGGTCCAGCCGGAGGAGGAGACGCAGGTCTTGGCCAGGACGGTGGTGGTGGTGCCGGTGGTGTTGTCCTTGAGGGTGGCGGTGGCCCAGTCGTAGGTGACGGTGTCCGGGCAGGTCACGTTGTAGGCGAAGGAGAGCTTGCTGCTGCCGGTGGGGGCGGTGAAGGTCTGGGCGATCGAGGAGGTGGTGCTGGGGTTGGTGGAGCCGAGCATGGCGCCGTAGCTGCCGTTGTTGGCGGCGGAGGTGCTGGCGGCGGTGATGCCGGTGGTGGTCCAGCCGGAGAGGGTGCCGGTCTCGAAGCCGCCGTTGGTGATGCCGCCGGTGACGGTGGTGGAGACGGTCCAGCTGAAGGTGGTGCTGCCGGAGGCTCCGGTGGTGTCCTTGGCGGTGACGCTGACCGAGGCGGTGCCGGCGGTGGTCGGGGTGCCGGTGATCAGGCCGGTGGAGGAGTTGATCGACAGGCCCGCCGGGAGGCCGGTGGCCGAGTAGGTCAGCGTGGAGCTGGCCGAGTCGGAGGCGCTGACCTGCAGCGAGACCGCGGTGCCGACGGTGCTGCTCTGGCTGCCCGGGTTGGTCACGGTGACCGTGTTACCGGTGCTGCTGCCGGCGGTGAACGCGGCCAGGCCGTTGGGGGTGCCCAGGCCGGTGGGGCCGTCGTAGCCGACCCCGGCGGTGCACAGGTAGGCGGGTGAGCAGCTGCCGTTGCTGCCGCTGGTGACGTCGTTCAGCGACGAGGTGTGCAGGTAGGGGTACTTGGCGGGGTAGTCGCCGCTGCCGGGGGTGCCCGCATCGGCATAGACGCCGGCGATGATCGGCGAGGAGGCACTGGTGCCGCCGTAGACCTGCCAGCCGGTCGCCTGGTAGCTGTCGTAGACGGCCACGCCGGTGGCGGGGTCGGCAACGGCGGAGACATCGGAGATGGTGCGCTTGGAGCAGCCGCTGTCGGTCTGCCAGCTGGGCTTGGCATCGTACGCCGAGCAGCCGGAGCCGGTGCCCTCGGTGCTGCTCGTCGACCAGACGCTCTCGCTCCAGCCGCGGGCGTTCGACGCCTTGCTGAGCGCGGTGCCGCCGACCGAGGTCACGTACTTCGATCCGGCCGGGTACTGGGCCCCGTAGGCACTGTCACCGGCGGAGACGGTGATGGCGACGCCCGGGTGGTTGAAGTAGCTGCTGTCCGAGCTGGTGTCGGTGGAGTCCTCGGCGCCGCCGTAGCTGTTGGACACGTACTTGGCGCCCAGGCTGACGGCGGTGTTGACCGAGGTGCCCAGGTCGCTCATGTTCGCCGAGGTGGCCTCGACCAGCAGGATGTGCGCGTTGGGCGCGACCGCGGAGACCATGTCCAGGTCCAGGGAGATCTCCCCGGCCCAACCCGAGTCGGCGGTCGGGTAGCTGGTGCCGCCGTTCTGGTCGACCTTGCTGAAGCAGCCGTTGGCGGTGGTGCAGGCCGGCAGCCCGTACTGGCTGCGGTAGGCGGCCAGGTCCGACTCCGCGTTGGGGTCGTCCAGGGCGTCCACGATCGCGATCGTCGCGCCGGCGCCGCCGTTCGCGGGCAGGTTGTAGGCGCTGCGCAGGTCGCCGGGCCCGTACCCGGAGGGCGTGGCCATCGGCGAGACCGCGTTGACGACCAGCGCGTGGGGCTGGCTGACATCGGTCCGAGCCAGGGCGAGGCAGGACATCGCGTGGACGTGCTTCGGCGCCGCGCAAAGATGCTTCACATGCACAGCCGTACTCGAACCGTTCTGCGCGACAAGGGCTCCGGCGGGAGCGGTCGCGGCAAGCAGAGCACCGGCGGCTATCGAGAGCGAGGTGAGGCCGGTAAGCGCGACTCGTTTCGCGCGGCCGTGGGCGTGGGGGGTACCCATGGTTAAGGGTTCCTCTCTCATACCGGTCACCCGTGCGCCGGTCGGCGGCGGGGGACCACGTGCCTGGACAGGGAACCGATGGCACACCCCTGGTTGTCCTCTGGTTCCGGCCGATTCTCTCCGTTCCGCGATATCCGCGCGTCGGAATTGACCGAGCATCTGGAGAACTGCCTGCGGAGGTGGTGCTCTCCGCACTGACGTGGAGATATGGTGCTGATCACGGAGCTGACAGCGATAACTGAGTGACTGTCACCACTGTGTGGGGTGTGCTCCCGGCTGCGGTGAAGCAAAGCAGAGTTGGTGAACAGCGGTCAACAGTCCAGTCACAGCTTGATTGCCGTCCGGTGTTTCCGTGACGTAAAGCCAGCAGGTTAGAGGGGTTGTCGCGGGCAGACCACCGATCGGGGGTAATTCTCACCCCTCACGGGGGGTGTTCGGGAGGGCGAGGATCTGCTCGTCGTTGAGCCCCGCGGGAAATTCCTGGGGTCATCATTGGCCCCGATCCGTCGTCCTGTTTTGCCGTCAGCAACGGCATCCGGAAAGATTCCGGAGTTCTCCGGCCCTCGGGTGACTCGCCGGAAGCTCTGTGCACGACAGTCGCTGGCTCCACTCCCCGGCTCCCCCCGCTCTGGCGCTGAAGGCGGCCAGGATGACAGAGCGACGCGGCTCGGCGGCCGACAAGCGCATTCGCACCCGGTGCCTCCGGCCGCCCGCCACCGTCGTGCGGCGATTGACGGAGCCCCGAGCGGGTCCATACGCTCCCGGCGGTGAGCCACCCAGAGCGTGACCCCCAGCCCGACCTCCAGCCCGCCGACGAGCCGCCGGACGTCCCCGGACCCGAGACGTTGGCACAGGTCGCGGCGCTCGGGCCGTTCTTCGCCGTCCGAACGCACCGAGCTACGGCCGTCGCGGGTCCGCCCTGGCGGCCGATGAGCGAACTGGTCGAGGACCCTGCGGCGCTGATGGACCGTGTGCTCGCGGTCCGCGCGTACCTGGCGGCAGCCGGCGGACGGTCGCCCGACGCGGTCGAGCTGCGCGTCGCCGCGTCCGTGACCCACCTGGGCCTGACCGCGCGTCTGGTCTCGCCGGCCCTCGCCCTCGCCGTGCTGCACGGCAGTTGGCCCGGACTGGACCTGCACGCCCTCCGCTGGCAGCCCGTCCTCGGCGGCGCGTTCCCGCTGTCCCTGGCCGACGAGGCGTTCGCCTCCGGCGCCCCCGGCCGTCTGCTCGGCGGACCGGTTGGCGCGCTGGTCGAGGCCACCCGGCTGCTCTCGGTCTCCCCGCGCGTCCTGTGGGGCAACGTCGCCTCCGCGGTCAACGGAGCGGCGACGGCACTCGCCGCCGCCTCCCCCGCCCACGCCCAGCGGACCCGCGTCCTGACCGCGCTGCTGCTGGCGCAGCCCCAGCTGCGGGACGCCCACACCCGGGTCGCGGGCACCACGCGGTTCCGGCGCCGCAGCTGCTGCCTGATCTACCGAGCGTCGCCGGGAGCCTCAGGCGCTCTGTGCGGGGACTGCGTCCTCGTTAGGTACCGCTAGCGTTGTCCCACAGCTCAGTGCTCCGTGCGTCGACCAGCGCGCCGATGCGGGCCAGCACCTCGGCGGCGGGCCGGGCGTCCAGGCGTCGGCCGTCCCGGAGACGCAGGGCGACCTGCTCGTCTGCGGCCTCCTTCGCGCCGATCACCGCCTGGTAGGGCACGAGCCGGGCGGCTCGGACGCGAGCGCCCAGGGTGCCGCCCTCCGGCCCGGCGAGCTGAGCCCGCAGCCCCTGGTCGATGCACCGCCGCACCAGCCCGGCAGCCTGGGGCAGCTCGTCGTCGGAGACCGGGAGGACCACCAGCTGGGTGGGGGCGAGCCAGGCGGGGAAGGCGCCGCCATGCAGCTCGATGAGGTGCGCGACGGCCCGCTCCACGCTGCCGATGATGCTGCGATGGACCATGACCGGCCGGTGTTTGGCGCCGTCCGGGCCGATGTAGTGCAGATCGAACCGTTCGGGCTGGTGGAAGTCGATCTGCACGGTGGACAGGGTGGCCTCCCGGCCCGCGCCGTCGGCGATCTGTACGTCGATCTTGGGACCGTAGAACGCGGCTTCACCCTCGACCGCCTCGTACGCCACTCCGGAACGGTCGAGGACGTCGGCCAGCAGGCCGGTGGCCCTTCGCCACATCTCCGGGGCGGCGACGTACTTGCCGCCCGGCCCCGGCAGCGAGAGCCGGTAGCGGGCCGAGCGGATGCCGAGGGCGTCGTACGCCTGGCGGATCAACTCCAGGGCCGCCCGCGCCTCGTCGGCGGCCTGGTCCACGGTGCAGAAGATGTGCGCGTCGTTCAGCTGGATCGCCCGTACTCGGGTCAGTCCGCCGAGCACCCCCGACAGCTCGGAGCGGTACATGCCCCCCAACTCGGCCATCCGCAGCGGTAGTTCCCGATAGCTGTGGGCCCGGGAACGGTAGATCAGCGCGTGGTGGGGGCACAGGCTCGGCCGCAGCACCACCTGCTCTCCGCCGAGATCCATCGGCGGGAACATGTCCTCGCTGTAGTGGGACCAGTGCCCGGAGATCTCGTACAACTCCCGCTTGCCGAGCACGGGCGAGTACACGTGCTGGTAGCCGGCCCGGCGCTCGGCGCCGCGGATGTACTCCTCCAGGGTGTGCCGGACCACGGCGCCGTCAGGCAGCCAGTACGGAAGCCCGGCACCCATCAACGGGTCGGTGTCGAACAGGCCCAGCTCGCGGCCGAGCTTGCGGTGGTCATGCATGGCGGTCTCCTCGCGGACGTCGGGCGAGTGACCACACGGCGAAGCCCCGGGGCCACTCGCCCCGGGGCTTCGGACTAGGAATGCAGTCAGCGCGCCGGGACACTCTCCGGCGTCGTCGTCATGGCAGCGCGCTTCATGCCGGCGAAGGTAGCAGACGCACCGACGCCGACGCGCTCGGTTTTCGACCGCCACCGCGCGGGCGGACCCATCCGGACGGGTCGGCTGACCGGCCGGTATGACTCTCGGTGACGCTACGAAATGCGGCCCAACTCACTGCCTGAGACTGTGTTGTGAGCGCTCGCCAACCGAGCGGGTGTGACGTCTATGCGTCCAAGGATTTCGCAGGAGGCACGATCATGACCAAGGTCAAGAACCACGATCGCAAGAAGCAGAAGCCGCGCGGCGTGGCTGAGCACGGCGCGGACCAGGCCAAGAACCCGTCGATGGAGCTGCCGGCCGAGCACATGCAGCCGCAGGACAGCCCCATGGCCATGGCACACAAGGGACGGCAGAAGCGGTTCGGCCACAACTGACTCGTCGCGACGTGGTGACCGAGGTGCGTGCCCCTGGCGGGCGCGCACCTCGCGCATGTCCGCCCGCGCGCA
This sequence comes from Streptacidiphilus sp. MAP12-16, assembly GCF_041262165.1. Classification (NCBI taxonomy): domain Bacteria; kingdom Bacillati; phylum Actinomycetota; class Actinomycetes; order Kitasatosporales; family Streptomycetaceae; genus Streptacidiphilus; species Streptacidiphilus sp. MAP12-16. Next base: position 109,043 of record NZ_JBGCBY010000025.1, on the reverse strand, counting down.
TGGCTACCTGCGCCGGCGCGTACCGGTTGACCTCGCCCTCGGCACAGGGCCGTCCGGTCATCCAGGGCCGACCCGTCAACAGCACATCAGGATCCGGCGGGTCGCCGTCAAGGACGCGTCAATGCGCTGCCTTCCGGGTCGTTTCCATGACGGCTGCCCGTTTCAATGTCGGGACCCCGTCCGGACCCCGTCTCCGCTCGGTCGAGCGGGTGCCCCTACGGCCTACGGGATCGCGATCCGGAGGTGCCCCCATGAATGAGCTGCTTGTCCTCCCCCCGCGTCAGGCTCCGCCCCGGCCGCGGCGCCGCCTCGGCGCGCCGATGGCCCTGGTCGCCGCGACCGGTGTCGCGACCGTGAGCACGCTGCTGGTCACAGCGGTCGGCGCGGCCCGCACCCCCGCCTCGGCGCTGGTCCCGCTGTGCGCCTGCGCCCTGGCCCTGGGCCTCCGCGTCCGCCCGGCGGCCGGCGGTGTGGTGGGGCTCGTCTTCTGGTTGTTCCTGGACGGCTTCGTCGTGCACCACCGGGGCGTAGTGAGCTGGGACGGCAGTCCCGACGCGGTTCGCCTCGGCCTGCTGATCGGCTCCGCGCTGCTCGGCAGCGCTCTCGGCGCCCTCGCTCCCAGACTGTCCGAGGCGGCACTCGGCCTGCGGACGGCGCGCCGCCGGTTCCGGCGTGCCTCGCTGGAAGCCTTCACCCCTGAGCTGCCTCCCCGGACCGACACCGCCGCCTGGAACTGACCCACCCTCGCGCTGACGACCTGGGGAGCGACCGGGCTCGGGCGCCTTCCCCGCGCGGCTCGAACGGGCGGTCGCGTCGCCGTAGCGGACCGCGCATTCCGGGGCAGACTCCTGTGGTGACCAGTGACGAGAGCACCGCGGGGCCCGGGCCCGGGCCCGGTGAACCCCACCACGACGACCTGAGCAGCAGGCTGAACTGGCTCCGTGCGGGGGTGCTCGGGGCGAACGACGGGGTGGTGTCCACTGCCGGACTCGTCGTCGGCGTCGCGGGGGCGAGTGGCTCGGCGCAGGCGCTGCTCACCGCCGGGCTGGCCGGACTGCTCGCGGGATCGCTGTCCATGGCCGCGGGTGAGTATGTGTCCGTCAGCACCCAGCGCGACTCCGAGCGGGCCGCACTCGACCTGGAGCGGAGTGAGTTGGCGCACACGCCGGACGCCGAACTCGCCGAGCTCGCCGGACTCTACGAGCAGAAGGGCCTCACTCCCGAGCTCGCCCGGGAGGTCGCCGTGCAGCTCACCGCCCGCGACGCCCTCGCCGCGCACGCCGAGACCGAACTCGGCATCGACCCCGAGGGACTCAGCAACCCCTGGCACGCCGCCCTGGCGAGCTTCCTCTCCTTCACAGTCGGCGCGCTGCTGCCGCTGCTCGCCATGGTGCTGCTGCCGGCCTCGGTGCGGCTGTACGTCACCGTGGTGTCCGTCCTGTTGGCGCTGACGCTCTGCGGGTGGGGCAGCGCCCGCCTCGGCCGCGCACCGGCGCGGCCCGCCGTAGTGCGCAACGTCGCCGGAGGCGCGATCGCGATGGCGGTCACCTACCTCGCCGGTACCCTCCTGGGCGCGAGCTCCTGAACCAGCGCACCGCAGCCGACCGACCTCGCCGCCGGCGACCGCGCTCACCTGCGCACTGTCGGCAGGTGGGGCCGGACGGCGGTTCGACCCGGCCCCCCGGAATGGAGTACAGTCTGAGAGTCGCGAAGCACGATCACGCGATATGGCCTCGTGGAGCAGTTGGTTAGCTCGCCACCCTGTCAAGGTGGAGGTCGCGGGTTCAAGTCCCGTCGAGGTCGCGTCGATCAGCCCCGAATCCCAGTGGATTCGGGGCTGATCTGTTTGCACCGGTCTGCTGGGCCCCTCGCTTGGGCCCCTCGCTGCTCCGCCGCCACAACTGTGACGGGGGTCACTTATATTTTCTCGAGACAGCCTCATATTGCCCAGTCTCGCGAGGCTGTTCATTTTATATGTAAAATTGCACACCATTCCCTGCCTCCGCCCAGCGACTCGACAATGGCCGAGATGAGCCTTGCCTGACCGAGAGTCGACATACACATGAAGCCGCACCGAACCCGGCGGAGTTCGGTGCGGCTTCATGCTTTTCAAGATCCTCGAATACTGCGTGCCGATCGGAAGTGCCCGTCGCTGGGGACTACCGACGCAGGAAACGGAGGGAAAGGCTCAGTTCGCGAAGCGTTTCAGGCTTCGCTGCGCTGCTGAGGAATGCCTGCGAGCAGGGCACGCACCTCGGCCTCGCGGTAACGACGGTGCCCACCGAGCGTACGGATCGACGTGAGCTTGCCAGCCTTGGCCCAGCGAGTGACCGTCTTCGGGTCAACGCGGAACATGGTGGCAACCTCAGCCGGCGTCAGCAGCGGTTCGGCATCAGGGGTACGAGCGGTCATGAGCGGCCTCCTCGGGAGAACCGAACCAACGCGGTTCTTTCCTTCAAATTCTGCACCTTGGTCTGCGATGCCCGAAATGGCGCATGCCGACCAAGTCGGTAATAGGACGAACGGCTTGTCCTCGGCACTACAACTACACCATCCGTCCAGCTCCAACGGCCAAACCGTCGGAATTGACCCCTGCGGGTTCAAGCTCGACGGATGGCCATGGACCATGCCATAGCGGACAGTCACCCCAGAGTGACGATCGGTCATGGCATGCCCAGACCCCCCGCTCCCCCCGCGAAGTCTCTCGATCCTCCGTAGATCCCCGCGGATGCGGGCGCAACGACCTACGGTGAGGCTGGTTGTCCTATTTTGACACCCTGAGAGTACTTCGCGTCAACGGTGAGTCACGTCACGTTCGTGGGGTATTGACCCGATCCAGGACTTTGGTCCTATGTGGGCGGGAGATAAGCCCTCGTGCGACGTATGAGGGAAGGATGCCATGCGGCTCTGACACTGGTCTGGTCCAGCCTTGGCGTGAACTGTCGTGGCGGAAGTCCGCCAGCAGATCACCACAGGGTCTCCACCAGATCTCCACGGCACCACCACAGGCGCCGCCAACGGCTGCCACAGGCATCCCAGGCGCCCGCCTGACCCCCGCCTGACCCCGCCGGGTACGCCCTTGATGCACCGGGGCCGACCGGCCGAACCAGCCGTCGGAGACCGCCGGGTCGGAGGCGACCTCAGTTCGCGTACTGCAGTTCCTGGACCCGGTGCCAGCGCTCCGTGACGGCCCGGTACGAGCGCCCAGCCCGCACGCCGTCCCCGTCGCGCAGCGCCGCGATCCCCTCCGCGACCTCCTGCACCGAGTGATCGTCCGCCAGCCCCTCCTGGGGGATGGCGTGCACCAGGCCGCCGTAGTCCAACTCCACCATCGAGCGCGGGTGGAACTCCTCCAGCCAGCGGCCGACTTCCTCGACGCCGGCCACCAGCGGCCCCTCGTCCAGGCTCTCCCTGAGCACGCGATAGCCGCGAGCGACCCGGCGCCGGGCCTGCGCCATCGGCGTCCGGTAGCGCAGCACCGGCGCGGTACGGCGCTTCGCGCCCCCCGACTGCTCCGGTGCGACCCCTTGCTCCAGCTGTCCGGGTGCGAACTCCCGTTCCTCCGCCCCGAACAGCAGGAACCAGCGCACCGGCACGTTCCAGGTGCTGGTGAGGATCCACGGCCGCCCGTCCGGGTTCTGCGCCCGCCAGCGCTCCCAGTCCGCCTCCGCCTGCTCCCGCACCAGCGGCGGCACCACGGCGTCCAGCAGAGGGCGCGGCAGCAGCTCCTGGAGCCCCTCCAGGGCCAGCCAGCTGCGCAGCCTGGTCCGCCACGGGCAGAGGTAGGTCACCCCGTCCGCCTCGTGCACGAAGGCGTCCCGGCTCTCCTGCTCGGGGACGGCCATCGGCGGCACCGCGATCAAGTCCGCCAACCGCCGCTGGGCCTCCTCCAGCGCCGTGGCCCCAGCCAGCCCGTCGGGCCCGCGCCGCGCGGCGGCATAGCCCTGCCAGTACGACCGCTCGGGCTCCCGGAAGGCAGCCAGCGGCTCGTACACACGCAAGTAGGCGGCGTAGGGAGGTCGCACCGAGGTCCGCAACGTAGGCACGTCTCGCATCGTCGCACGGCGCCCGCCCCGTGCGGCCCGGAAGCGCGGGCTCCGCACCGGACAGCCCGATCCGGAGCCCGCTTCCGGCGCCGCCGCACGGAGTCCTAGGCTTCAGGTACCACGTCCGCACCACAGCAGCGGACGCAATTCGACAATGACAATGGAGTCACCACCGTGACCGATGTCAGTGAACGTTCCGGCGTACTGCACCGGATCTTCGCTTCGGAGTCCGACGCGGCCCCCGGCGACAGCCACGAGCAGGTCGTCCTGTGCCACGATCGCGACAGCGGCCTGAAGGCCGTCATCGCCATCCACTCGACCGCCCTGGGCCCCGCCCTCGGCGGCACCCGGTTCCACGCGTACGCCTCCGAGGAGGAGGCCGTGCAGGACGCGCTGAACCTGGCGCGCGGCATGTCCTACAAGAACGCCCTGGCCGGACTGGACCTCGGCGGCGGCAAGGCCGTGATCATCGGGGATCCCGCGAAGATCAAGACCGAGGCCCTGCTGCGTGCCTACGGACGCTTCGTGCAGTCCCTGGGCGGCCGCTACGTCACCGCCTGCGACGTCGGCACCTATGTGGCCGACATGGACGTCGTCGCCCGCGAGTGCGACTACGTCACCGGTCGCTCGCCCGAGCACGGCGGTGCCGGGGACTCCTCCGTGCTGACCGCCTTCGGTGTGTTCCAGGCTATGCGCGCCTCCGCTCAGCACCGCTGGGGCGACCCCTCGCTGGCGGGCCGTCGGGTCGGCGTCGCCGGCATCGGCAAGGTCGGCCACTACCTGGTCCAGCACCTGGTGGAGGAGGGCGCGCAGGTCGTCGTGACGGACGTCCGCGAGGAGGCCGTCAACCGTGTGCGCGCCGCTCACCCGGGCGTGGAGGTGGTCGCCGACGCCGAGGCCCTCATCCGGGCGAACCTGGACGTCTACGCCCCCTGCGCGCTCGGTGGCGCCCTCAACGACGCCACCGTTCCGGTGCTCACCGCCGCCGTCGTCTGCGGCGCGGCCAACAACCAGCTGGCCCACCCCGGCGTCGAGAAGGACCTTGCCGACCGGGGCGTCCTCTACGCGCCCGACTACGTGGTGAACGCCGGTGGCGTGATCCAGGTGGCGGACGAGATCGGCGGCTTCGTCTTCGAGCGGGCCAAGGCCAAGGCCGCGAAGATCTTCGACACCACGCTGGAGATCTTCGCCCGGGCCCAGGCGGACGGCGTGCCTCCGGCCGTCGCGGCCGACCGGCTCGCCGAGCGCCGGATGGCCGACGTCGGCCGGCTGCGCTCGATCCTGATCCCGGGTAGCCGGCGCGGCTGACCGGCCGCACGCCCGCTGACCGGACCGGCTAACAGGAACGTCGTTCTCACCTCATGGACCCATCCGGGGCATATCCGCTGCCCGGACGGGGGACAATCGTCCCGGAGCGGCCCCTTCCGGCGCTCCGGGACGACTCCTGCGAAAGCCACCCATTACCCATGTGACCTGCATCGATATGGTCACAACCGGGATCCGGATGCAGCATGTCGTACGGGCGGCGTACCGTACGGCGCTGGAAGCAGGTACCGTTATTGCTCTAAGGACCGACCCTCTCACTCCGGCGAGGGGTCGTTCCTCATCATGAACGCGTGTCAAGACTCGGGGCCATGAGCCCCGTCGTTGAGGGGGTCGAGCCATGGGGCGCGGCCGGGCCAAGGCCAAGCAGACAAAGGTCGCCCGCCAGCTGAAGTACAACGGCGGCGGTTTCGACCCGTCACGCCTGGCCAACGAGCTGGGCGCATCGTCACCGAGGGAACCGGTCAATCCGGAGCCGCTCGATGACGACGAGGACGACGACGATCCGTACGCCTCGTACGCACAGCTGTACAACGGCGAGGATGACGAAGAAGAGAACGAGGCTGCGGGCCACGCCCGTAAACACGCCTGACCTCTTGCCTTTACGTCGAGCCGAAGAGCCGATACCGGGAGCACCCGGGTCGGCCCTTCGGCGTCTCCCGACGAAGTCCTCGCCTCCCGAGGAGGTCCGGCCCGATGAGGTCCGGTCGGGACACGCCCGGTCGCAAGACGCCGGGGAGCGGCCGTCACCCGGCCGCACCCCGCCGCCATCGCTACGCGTAGCTGCCGTACAGGGCCGCGCCGCCGCTGCCGCCCCACTCGCCGCCGCGCTCGACGATGTCGCCGAGCAGCCAGGCCTCGACTTCGCGGTCCTCCAGGACGGCCAGCACGGCATCGACGGACTCCGGCGGGACCACGGCGACCATGCCGATGCCCATGTTCAGGGTCTTCTCGATCTCCAGCGTCTCCATGCGACCGACCTGGGCCACCGTCTGGAAGACCGGCAGCGGGGTCCAGGTGCCGCGGTCCAGGCGGGCGTGCAGCCCGTCCGGGATGACCCGGGCCAGGTTCGCCGCGAGGCCGCCACCGGTGACGTGGGAGAAGGCGTGGATCTCGGTGGCGCGGGCCAGTGCCAGGCAGTCCAGGGAGTAGATCCTGGTCGGCTCCAGCAGTTCCTCACCGAGGGTCCGGCCAAACTCCTCGACCGGCCGGTCGAGCTTCCAGCCGGCCTGGTTCAGCAGCACGTGCCGGACCAGTGAGTAGCCGTTGGAGTGCAGACCGGAGGCGGCCATGGCGATGACCACGTCGCCGGCCCTGACCCGCTCCGCGCCGAGCAGCGCGTCGGCCTCGACCACGCCGGTGCCCGCGCCCGCCACGTCGTACTCGTCCGGGCCGAGCAGCCCGGGGTGCTCGGCGGTCTCGCCGCCGACCAGCGCGCAGCCGGCCAGGACGCAGCCCTCGGCGATGCCCTTGACGATCTGCGCGACCCGCTCCGGGTGGACCTTGCCGACGCAGATGTAGTCGGTCATGAACAGCGGCTCCGCGCCGCAGACGACCAGGTCGTCGACGACCATGCCGACCAGGTCGTGGCCGATGGTGTCGTGCTTGTCCATGGCCGCGGCGAGCGCGACCTTGGTGCCCACGCCGTCCGTAGCGGAGGCCAGCAGGGGCCGCTGGTAGCGCTTGAGCGCGCTGGCGTCGAACAACCCGGCGAAGCCGCCGAGGCCGCCGACCACCTCCGGACGGGTGGCCTTGCCGACCCACTGCTTCATCAGCTCGACGGCGAGGTCTCCGGCCTCGATGGAGACGCCTGCGGCGGCGTAGGTGGCGCCGGCCGTCGTACCGGGGGTGGTCTGGTCGCTCACGAGAACGGCCCTTTCAAAGGTGTGGTGACTCTGGGACGGCTCGGCTCGGTGAGGCCGCCGTGACGCCGCAGCGACGCCTCGGCGACGGCTCAGGGGCGGCGCAGGGCGTCGGCGGCGCCGATACCGCCGAGCAGGGACTGCACACCGTCGGCGTCGGAGCGGTTCTTGCCGCCTCCGCGTACCGCCGGGGGCTGCCCGGCCGAGGCGATCTCCGCCTCCAGCAAGTGCTTGCCGAGCAGCTGCGGGTCGGGCAGCTCCATCGGGTACTCACCGTCGAAGCAGGCACAGCACAGCCGCTCCTTGGGCTGGTCGGTGGCCTCGACCATGCCCTCGGTGGAGATGAAGGCGAGCGAGTCGGCGCCCAGCGAGGCTCCGATCTCCTCCACCGTCAGGCCGTTCGCTATCAGTTCGGCACGCGTCGCGAAGTCGATGCCGAAGAAGCAGGGCCACTTGATCGGCGGCGAGGAGATCCGGATGTGGACCTCGGCCGCTCCGGCCTCGCGCAGCATCCGGACCAGGGCGCGCTGGGTGTTGCCGCGCACGATCGAGTCGTCCACGACAACCAGGCGCTTGCCCCGAATGACGTCCTTCAGCGGGTTGAGCTTGAGCCGGATGCCCAGCTGCCGGATGGTCTGGTTGGGCTGGATGAAGGTGCGCCCGACGTAGGCGTTCTTCACCAGGCCCGAACCGTAGGGGATGCCGCTGGCCTCGGCGTAGCCGATGGCGGCCGGGGTGCCGGACTCCGGAGTCGCTATCACCAGGTCGGCGTCGGCGGGGGCCTCCTTGGCGAGGCGGCGGCCCATCTCCACCCGCGACAGGTGGACGTTCCGCCCGGCGATGGTGGTGTCGGGGCGGGCCAGGTACACGTACTCGAAGACGCAGCCCTTGGGCTTCGACTCGGCGAAACGCGAGGTCCGCAGGCCGTTCTCGTCCACGGCGATCAGCTCGCCGGGCTCGACCTCGCGGATGAAGGACGCGCCGACGATGTCCAGGGCGGCGGTCTCCGAGGCGATGACCCAGCCGCGCTCCAGTCGGCCGAGGACCAGCGGGCGGATGCCCTGCGGGTCGCGGGCCGCGTAGAGGGTCTGCTCGTCCATGAAGACCAGCGAGAACGCGCCCTTGACCTTGGGCAGGATCTTCCGCGCGGTCTCCTCTATCGACAGGTCCGGATAGCCGGCGAGCAGCGCCGTCACCAGGTCGGTGTCGTTGGTGACCGCGGACCGCCCGGAGCGGGAGACGTGCTGGTCACCGGGCAGCTCGGCGACCATCTCGGCCAGCTCGGCGGTGTTCACCAGGTTGCCGTTGTGGCCGAGCGCGATGGAGCCCTGCGCGGTGGCCCGGAAGGTCGGCTGGGCGTTCTCCCAGGTGGAGGACCCGGTGGTGGAGTACCTCGCGTGGCCGACGGCGATGTGGCCGAGCAGCGAGCCGAGGGATGTCTCGTCGAAGACCTGCGAGACCAGGCCCATGTCCTTGTAGACCAGGATCTGGGAGCCGTTGCTCACTGCGATGCCCGCGGACTCCTGTCCGCGGTGCTGCAGGGCGTACAGCCCGAAATAGGTGAGCTTGGCGACCTCTTCACCGGGGGCCCAGACACCGAAGACACCGCAGGCGTCCTGGGGGCCCTTCTCGCCGGGAAGGAGGTCATGGCTGAGTCGTCCGTCACCGCGTGGCACGAGACCAAGTCTAGGGCAGCCGGAGGCAACCAGCCGAACGGGGGACAACCGCTGGTCACAGACCACGCAGCGGACGCGCGTAGACCCGCGCCGAAACGGCTCAGCCCATCACGGGGAGTAGCGACGAAAGATCGCTGCGCTCGCCGCTGGCCGTGAGTTCCGCCACTTCCCCGTCCTGGCCGGTGGCCTGCGCCCAGCTGGTCCGGCCGGTCGCCAGCCGGATCCAGGGCAGCGGCGCGGTCTCGACGACGTTGGGCGGCGTGCCCCGGGTGTGCCGTGGCCCGGCCACGCACTGGACCACGGCGAACGGAGGGATGCGCAGCTCGACGGCGCCGCCGGGGGCCTGCTCGGCGAGCGCGTCGGCGAGCAGGCGGGTGGTCGCCGCGAGGGCCTGACGCTCGTGCGGGAATGCCTCGATTCCCAGGGCGGCGGCGAGGTCGTCGCCGTGCACGACGGTCTCGACCAGGCGGGTGACCAGGTAGTCGGTGAACAGCATCGGCCCGAAGCGGTTCGGGATGCGCAGCTCGGGGGCGTAGTCGCCGGCCTCGGCGAGGATCTTCAGGGTCCGGTCGACGGCGGTGTCCAGGGCCGCCGCCACCTGGGCCGGCGTGCCGCCGAACGCCTGCTCGGCCTGCTGCTGGGCGTAGGTCGCGATGGCAGGGGCGGCGGTGCGAGTGGCGGACACCCAGCCGGTAGGTGACAGCAGCTCGCCCTCGGCCGGCAGACCGAGGTTCTGCGACACGGAGTCGAAGACGCTGCCCAGGTGGGCGACCAGCTCGCGGATCCGCCATGCTCCCAGCCGGGTCGGCGCGGCGAGCAGCGCCTCGGCGTCTGCGTTCGCACACAGGCGGTGGACGGCCGTGCGCAGTACCTCCGCCTGCGCGGCGAGCGCGGCGCGGGTCCGCGCCGGATCGTAGCTGCGGGCGCGGGGACGGCGGGCTGCTGGCGGCATGTCAGCGAGAGTAGGCACGATAAGCGCTTGTGGCCAGGGCTTTCCGGCGGCGACGCTGCTGGGGTGACCACTGAACGAGCCGCCGCGCCGACCGATACCCCAGCCGCTCCCGGCTCCGCCGGCGCGACCTCGCAGACGACCTTGCTGGCCTCGGTCGCGGCCGGGGTGACGGTGGTGCTGTGGGCGTCGGCGTTCGTCGGCATCCGGGCCGCCGGGCACGCGTTCCAGCCCGGGCCGCTGGCGCTGGCGCGACTGCTGGTCGGCAGCCTGGTGCTGGGTGTGATGGTCGGCGTCCGGCGCGAGCCGTTCCCGGCGCGGCGGGACCTGCCGGGCATCTTCGCCTGCGGGGTGCTGTGGTTCGGCATCTACAACGTGGGGCTGAACGCCGCCGAGCGGCTGGTGGACGCGGGGACGGCGGCGATGCTGGTCGGCGTGGGTCCGATCCTGATCGCGCTGATCGCCGGGGTGGTGCTGCGGGAGGGCTTCCCGCGGGCGCTGCTGCTGGGGATGGCGCTGTCCTTCGGCGGCCTGCTCGTGATCGGCCTGTCCTCGTCCAGGGGCGGCGGCTCGGTGGGTTGGGCCGCGCTGCTCTGCTTTGTCGCGGCACTGGCGTACGCCAGTGCGGTGGTGATCCAGAAGCCATTGCTGGTACGGGTGTCGGCGCTCCAGGTCACCTGGCTGGCCTGCACCGTCGGCGCGGTCGCCTGCCTGCCCTTCGCCCCGGCGCTGGTCCACGAGACGGCGCACGCCCATGCCTCCGCGCTGGCCTGGGCGGTCTACCTCGGTGCGCTGCCCACCGCCGTGGCGTTCACCACCTGGGCGTACGCGCTGGCCCGCACCAGCGCCGGGCGGCTGGGCGTGACCACGTACCTGGTGCCGCCGATCTCGATCCTGCTGGGCTGGCTGATGCTCGGCGAGGTCCCCTCCGGACTGGCCCTGCTCGGCGGCGCGCTGTGCCTGGCGGGCGTCGCGGTCTCACGCCTGCGCCGCCTCAGGGCGCGGTGACCTGCCGGAGCTTGTCGGGGTTGCGGACGAGGCGCAGGCCGGTGATGCCGGTCTCGTCCAGCTCCAGGACGAACACGCTGTCGGGCACGCGGCCGGAGGTGACCAGCAGGCCCGGCTGGCCGTTGACGTCCACCGAGTGGACGGCCAGGTCGGGCAGCGGTGTCGCCAGGACGCCGAGAATCCAGCGGGCTGCCTTGTCTGCGCCGACGATGGGCCGCAGTGCCGCGCGGATCTTGCCGCCACCGTCGCTCCACACCGTGACGTCGGGGGCGAGCATCTCCATCATCCGGTTGAGGTCGCCGCCGACGCAGGCCGCCAGGAATTCGTCGGTGACCTGCCGGCGCACCCCGGCCGGGGCCTCGTACCGGGGACGGCGGGCCTGGACCTGCGACCGGGCGCGGTGGCCGACCTGGCGTACGGACGCCTCGGTGCGGTCGAGCATCCCGGCGATCTCGGCGAAGGGAAAGCCGAAGACCTCCTTGAGGATGAACACCGCACGTTCGAGCGGGGAGAGGGACTCCAGCACGACCAGCATGGCCAGGGAGATCGCCTCGGCCTGCTCGACCTCGCCGCTGGCGTCGGGCCCGGTCACCAGCGGCTCCGGCAGCCACGGTCCGACATAGGACTCCCGTTGCACGGCGGCCGAACGCAGCCGGTTGAGCGACAGGTTGGTGACCGTGCGGGCCAGGTAGGCACGGGGCTCGGCGACCGTCGCCAGCTCCACCTTGCTCCAGGTCAGCCAGGCGTCCTGAAGGATGTCCTCGGCGTCGGCGGCGCTGCCCAGCATTCGGTAGGAGATGCCGAACAGCACGGACCGGTGCTCCTGGAAGAGCGCGAGGGCGTCAGCGGCTGCGTCGTCGGTCACGTCCTGGAAGTTATCGCACACAAGCAGGGATCTCGCAGCGGTCCCGGGTGAGGCGGTTCTCGGTTACCGGCGGTGTCGCCGTCCATCGGTACTGACAACCCGTCAGACGGGATCCGCCCGGCTGTGAACGCCGCTGCCCCCGGCGGCCACGTGGTCGGCGGGGGCAGCGGAACAGCGGCGCTGGGTGGCGCCGCAGGGCTGAGCGGGCTCAGCCGAGGAGCGACTCGATGACGCCGGTGTGGGCGTCGCGGAGCTCGGCCAGGGACAGCGTGAACTGGCCCTGGACCTCGACGGTGTCGCCGTCCACCACGCCGATGCGGGTGGCGGGGAGGCCCCGGACGCCGCACATCTCGGTGAAGCGCAACTCCTCGCTGCGCGGGACGGAGACGATGGCGCGGCCCGCCGACTCGCTGAACAGGAACACGAACGGGTCGAGGTCCGCGGGGACCACCAGCCGGACGCCCTGCCCGCCGCGCAGCGAGCTCTCGGTCACCGCCTGGATCAGGCCGCCGTCGGAGAGGTCGTGCGCCGCGTCGATCATGCCGTCGCGGGAGGCAGCGATCAGGATCTCGCCGAGCAGCCGCTCCCGCTCCAGGTCCAGCTTCGGCGGCAGACCGCCCAGGTGGTCGTGCGCGACCTGGCTCCAGGCCGAGCCGCCGAGCTCGTCCGCCGTGTCGCCGAGGAGGTAGACCAGCTGGCCCTCCTCCGCGAACCCGATCGGCGTGCGCCGGTTCACGTCGTCGATGACGCCGAGGACCGCGACGACCGGCGTCGGGTGGATGGCGACATCGCCGGTCTGGTTGTAGAGGGAGACGTTGCCACCGGTCACCGGGGTGCCCAGGATCTGGCAGGCGTCGGCGAGACCGCGAGTGGCCTCGGCGAACTGCCACATCACGTCCGGGTCCTCGGGGGAACCGAAGTTGAGGCAGTCGGAGACCGCGAGCGGCTTGGCGCCGGTCGCGGCGACGTTGCGGTAGGCCTCGGCCAGAGCGAGCTGCGCGCCGGTGTAGGGGTCGAGCTTCGCGAAGCGGCCGTTGCCGTCCGTGGCGATGGCGACACCGAGGTTGGTGTCCTCGTCGATGCGGACCATGCCGGAGTCCTCAGGGGTGGCCAGCACTGTGTTGCCGAGCACGTAGCGGTCGTACTGCGAGGTGATCCAGGACTTGTCGGCCTGGTTCGGCGAACCGACCAACTGCAGTACGGCGGCCCGCAGTTCGTCACCGCTCGCCGGGCGCTTGAGCCGCTCAGCGGTGGGCGCGTCGGCCTGCAGCGCGTCCTGCCAGGAGGGGCGGGCGAAGGGGCGCTGGTAGGTCGGGCCGTCGTGGGCGACGCTGCGCGGCGGCACGTCCACGATCTGCTCGCCGTGCCAGAAGATCTCCAGCCGCTCACCATCGGTCACTTCACCGATGACGGTGGCGATGACGTCCCACTTCTCGCAGATCTCCAGGAAGCGGTCGACCTTGCCGGGCTCGACGATGGCGCACATGCGCTCCTGCGACTCGCTCATGAGGATTTCCTCGGGCGAGAGGGTCGCGTCGCGCAGCGGGACGGTGTCCAGCTCGATGTGCATACCGCCGGAACCGGCGCTCGCCAGCTCGCTGGTGGCGCAGGAGAGGCCGGCTCCGCCGAGGTCCTGGATGCCCAGGACCAGCTTCTCCTTGAAGATCTCCAGGGTGCACTCGATCAGCAGCTTCTCCTGGAAGGGGTCGCCGACCTGCACTGCGGGGCGCTTGGTCGGGCCGCCGTCAGCAAAGGTTTCGGACGCCAGGACGGACACGCCGCCGATGCCGTCGCCGCCGGTGCGGGCACCGTAGAGGATGACCTTGTTGCCGGCGCCGGACGCTTGCGCGAGATGGATGTCCTCGTGCTTCATCACGCCCACGCACAGCGCGTTGACCAGCGGGTTGCCCTGGTAGCACGAGTCGAAGACGACCTCGCCGCCGATGTTGGGCAGGCCCAGGCAGTTGCCGTAGCCGCCGATGCCCGCGACGATCCCGGGCAGCACCCGCCGGGTGTCGGGGTGGTCCGGGGCGCCGAAGCGCAGCGGGTCCATCACGGCGACGGGCCGGGCGCCCATGGCGAGGATGTCGCGGACGATGCCGCCGATGCCGGTGGCCGCACCCTGGTAGGGCTCGATGTACGAGGGGTGGTTGTGCGACTCGATCTTGAAGGTGACCGCGTAGCCCTGGCCGACGTCGACGACGCCGGCGTTCTCGCCGATGCCGACGAGCATGGCGTCCGTCCCCGGCGTTCCGACAGCCGGCTTCTTCTCGCCGAACTGCTTGAGGTGGACCTTGCTCGATTTGTACGAGCAGTGCTCCGACCACATGACCGAGTACATGGCCAGCTCGGCACCGGTGGGACGGCGGCCGAGGATCTCGCGGATACGCGCGTACTCGTCAGCCTTGAGACCCAGTTCGACCCAGGGCTGCTCGACGTCGGGAGTACCGGTCGCGTGCTTGACGGTGTCGAGGTTCTTGATCGACATCAGGCGCTCACCAGCTGCTTGAGGATCGAGGTGAAGAAGGCCAGGCCCTCGGTGCCGGGCCCGGTCAGCGGCTCGACCGCGTGCTCGGGGTGCGGCATCAGGCCGACGACGTTCCCCGCGGCGTTGCTGATGCCGGCGATGTCCCGGTACGAGCCGTTGGGGTTGACGTCCAGGTAGCGGGCCACGACGCGGCCCTCCGCCTCCAGCGCGTCGAGGGTGCGCTCGTCGGCGACGAAGCGGCCCTCGCCGTTCTTCAGCGGGACGGTGATCTCCTGGCCCTGCTCGTAGGAGCTGGTCCAGGCAGTCTGCGCGTTCTCGATGCGCAGCTTCTGGTCGCGGCAGACGAAGTGCAGGCTGTCGTTGCGGGTGAGCGCTCCGGGCAGCAGGTGCGACTCGCAGAGCACCTGGAAGCCGTTGCAGATCCCGAGCACCGGCAGGCCCGCCTTGGCCTGCTCGATGATGGTGTCCATCACCGGGGAGAAGCGGGAGATCGCTCCGCAGCGCAGGTAGTCGCCGTAGGAGAAGCCTCCGGGCAGCACGACGGCGTCGACCTGGTGCAGGTCCTTGTCGCGGTGCCAGAGGGCGACCGGCTCGGCGCCGGCCAGACGGACGGCGCGCTGCGCGTCGCGGTCGTCGAGCGAGCCGGGGAAGGTGACGACGCCGATGCGTGCGGTCACTTCTCGGCCTCCACCCTCACGGTGAAGTCCTCGATGACGGTGTTGGCGAGGAAGGTCTCGGCGGCCTCGCGGATGCGGGCGAGGGCGGCCTCGTCGACCGGCCCCTCCAGCTCCAGCTCGAAGCGCTTGCCCTGGCGGACGTCCGCGATCCCGGCGAAGCCGAGGCGCGGCAGCGCGCGCTGCACCGCCTGGCCCTGGGGGTCGAGGATCTCCGGCTTGAGCATGACGTCGACAACGACGCGTGCCACGGGTACTCCCGGTGATGTCTGGTGCGGGGGGCGGGGGCGCCCCGGTCCCGAGGGGGAGTCCGGTGACGCCCCTCTCACTCTACCGGGGGACCGCAGGTTCCTTGGATGGTCAACCAGGGTGACGCGCGTAGAACAGGGGTGGCGTGCGGAGGTTCACACAAATAGTTACTGCCCGGTAGGGGCATAAACCGGCGGCCTCGCGCGCCGGAAATTGCCTCTTTCGCCACATTCCTGCGCGCATTACCAGCCGGGCCGCCCGGGCGTCCAGAGGTTTCGATCAGGTATCGCAGAGGTCTCGAACCGACACGGAATATCGACTCGAAAAACTTGCCTCTTCGATTTTGACGCAGTTTAGGGGCAGAATGGGCTCACCGGTCGCAGCCCTTGGCCCGCGCCCGGTCGGCAGCGGCGTCCACGCCCTCGTGGACCTCAAAAACGTACCTCCGACCTGCGGGTTCTCGCCCGTGCTCCGGCTCAGGCAAAACCCAAGAGGATTGGCATCCATGGCTCAGCGCGTAGTGGTAACTCTCTCTGACGACATCGACGGAGGGGCGGCCGAGGAAACCGTCCACTTCGCCGTCGACGGGAAGTCGTACGAGATCGACCTGTCTGCCCGAAACGCCGAAAAGCTGCGCAACGCGCTCGCCCCGTATGTGGCGGCCGGCCGCAAGCAGAGTCGTGGCGGCAAGGCGCTCCGTCGCACCGAGGTCGCGCCGGACCCGGCGACCGTGCGTGCCTGGGCGCAGTCGCGGGGCATCGACCTTCCGGCGCGGGGCCGGCTGCCCAAGCACGTGTACGAGGCGTTCGCCGAGGCGAGCTGACGGTCGGTCGGCCGCTCGGTCGACACGGCGCATTGCTGTCGCATCGCCGTGGGACAAAGCGGACTTTCGGCTAAGTAACCCCCAAATCGCCCAACCTCGTAGATCACCGCCCGATGGATGGGCTAGTGTTCTCTTCAGCGGAACACGCCGGAGACGGAAGCCTAACGGCCAGGTCAACGGGGTGGGCTCGCAGGTGTAGCTCAGTAGTAGAGCGCTCCCCTTCCAGGGGAGAGGCGCAGTGTGCAATCCCTGTCACCTGCTCAACTCGACGGTCCGAAGGGCTGGCGCAAGCCGCCCATGGGATCAGGTAGAGTAGAGCTCGCCAGAACGGACCGGAGGCCGGTAGGCCGAAGGAAAGCGAAGGCGAACACCATGCGGACGTGGCTCAGTTGGTAGAGCATCACCTTGCCAAGGTGAGGGTCGCGGGTTCGAATCCCGTCGTCCGCTCCAGTTGTGAAGGGCGCACTCATCAGAGTGCGCCCTTTGTTGTTTGCTCACACGGACGCCGGGTGCCGACGTCGGCACCGCCGATCCGCTGCCGCCAGGTTGCCGTGGCGGCAGCGGATCGGATCCGGAGTCAGGCCCAGGTCTGACCGGTGAGGCGCTCGTACGCCTCCACGTACTTGGCCCGGCTGCGGGCGATGATGTCGTCGGGGAGCGGCGGCGGCGGCTCCTCCGAGTGGCGGTCCCAACCCGACTCCGGGCCGGCGAGCCAGTCGCGGATGAACTGCTTGTCGAAGGAGCGCTGGGTGCGGCCCGGCTCCCATTCGTCCGCCGGCCAGAAGCGCGAGGAGTCGGGGGTCAGCACCTCGTCGCCGATCACCAGCTGCTGCTCGTCCGACCTCTCCGCCGGGTCCGCGGCGAAGCCGAACTCGAACTTGGTGTCGGCCAGGATGATCCCCCGGTCGCGGGCGATGTCGCGGGCGCGCCCGTACACGGCGAGGGTGGTCTGCCGCAGCTGTGTCGCGGTCTCCGCGCCGACCCGGCGGGCGACCTCCTCGTAGGGGACGTTCTCGTCGTGCTCGCCGACCTCGGCCTTGAGCGCCGGGGTGAAGATCGGGGCGGGCAGCTCCGAGCCGTCCACCAGGCCCTCCGGAAGGGCGATGCCGCAGACGGTTCGGTGCTGGACGTACTCCTCCAGGCCGGAGCCGGTGAGGTAGCCGCGGGCGACGCACTCCACCGGGAGCATCTCCAGGTTGCGGCAGATCAGGGTGCGGCCCGCCCAGTCGGCGGGCGCCCCGTCCGGGACCTCGGTCGAGATGACGTGGCTGGGCACCAGGTCCGCGAGGCGGTCGAACCACCACAGCGACAGCTGGGTGAGAATGCGGCCCTTGTCGGGGATCTCGCTGGGCAGCACCCAGTCGAAGGCGGAGGTCCGGTCGCTGGCGACCATCACCAGCTGACCCGCGTCATTGCGATAGAGATCGCGAACCTTGCCGGTGTGCAGATGGATCAGGCCGGGCACCTGCACCGGCTCGGGCTTCTCGACGAATCCGCTCAAGATGTGTCCCTACGACGTGGATGGCGCGAAAGCGCCTCGAAACAAGGGTGGTGGTGGGCGACGGGAGAGTGACTGCAGCGCTCGGGATGGGGGGTGGCCGAACCGAGTCTTTCACAGCACCTTCCCCGCACATCCGGTCAGTACGGCCGGTCAGTGGACCTGGTAGTGGACCTTGCAGATACGATCCAGCAGATTCGCGGTGGCGCGCTGGACCCGTTCGTCGGTGTGCCCCGGGCGGTCCAGTGCCGGGGACCAGGCGAAGGTCCCGCTCGCGAACACGTACGCACCGCTGGGCGCGCGGTACAGCGAGGTCTCCTGATGCCGGGGCGCGCCCTTCGCGTCGACGTAGGGGGAGTGCGCGAGCAGCGTCCGCTCGATGTGGGCCGGCAGGGCGACCCGGGGGAAGTAGCGGTCGGACTCCCCCGCCACCAGGCCGGGCAGCTCGTCCCCGTCCTGCAGCCCGGTGCCCTCCCAGAGCCAGTGGTCCGTGTTGCGGACCACCATCGGGACCGGCTCCGGCACCCGTCCGGCGTACTGAATGCCCATCAGATGCTGTTCCGGGGAGCCGAGATCGCGCCACAGCACGGAGGGTGCGGCGCCGCCGGAGGCGTCGGCGTGCCGCTGGCGCTTGCGGCAGGTCAGTAGCCGGTCGGGCTCGCCGTTGACGCCGGGGTCCAGCTCGACCTGCCAGTACATGCTGTTGGCGCTGAGGAAGACCAGGGAGGTGCCGCCGTCACGGCCGTCCTCCACGGCCTGGCGCATCGGCGCTGACCAGTACTCGTCATGGCCGGGGAAGACCAGTCCGCGGTAGCGGCACGGATCGACCCGGCCCGCATGCAGGTCGGTGGCGTTGGCGTAGGCGAGGTCGTAGCCGTAGCGCTCGGCCCAGCGGATGAAGTCGTAGGCGTGGCCGACGTGCAGCGGCAGACCCGCTCCCGCGTAGGGGCGGTCGAACGAGACCGTGGTGGCTGCCTCATGCTCGCCGAGCAGCTCGCCCTTCTCGTTCCACGCGTGGTAGAGGCTGGCGCCGGTCCTGCCGTCCTCCGGGTAGAGGTTGTAGGCCTGCCAGGTCACATCGGGGAGCAGCAGCAACAGGTCCGCAGGCTTGTTCGCGCGGACCGTGAAGGGGATGTGGCTGCGGTTCCGGTGGTCGGCGGTGGTGAGGACCGCGACATAGGCGCCGGGGCTCCAGTGCGGGGGGATCTGCAGCCGCCAGGACATCCACCAGTGGTGGCAGGAAACCGTGCGGCCGGCCACCAGGGGGGCGGGCTGGATCAGTCCGGACACCCGCGGGCTGGCGGCGACGTGCCGCGCCCCCGCGCCGCCGTAGTGGCCGATCCGGTAGACGTCGACGGTGAACTCCTGCGCGGCGGTGACACTGACCCGCAGATCCAGGGAGCCGCCGGGGTCGGTGGCCGCGGCGGCGAAGCCCTTGATCTGGCCGCGCACGTCGTCGGAGGTGCGCGGGCGGCCGAGGGCGGGGCGTTGCTCGGCCTCGGGTGGCTGCCGGGCTCTGGGGAGCTGGCCCTGCGCCTGGCCCAGGTCGACGTACCAGGGGACCATCAGGCCGCTGTCGTCGAAGTACTGGTCCGCGCCGCGCAGCCACGGCAGGGGGCCCTGTCCGAACGGATCGGTGGCTCCGTGTGCGAGCGCCCCTGACTCCCAGCGGCGGCTCTGCTCCGCGCTCACGCTCCCCTCCCCTGGCTGCTTCCTGCTCGCCCGCCGCTGTCGCGGGGTGCGGCGGCGTGGACCGGTGATGCTGTGACGTGTTGGTGCTGTGACTGTTGTTTTGAGTGAGGTGGGCTGACGCTCCCTCATCATGACCGACTGTCACGGAGAGCAGCCGTCGGCTCACCACACGTGCACTCATCGTACGTGCTGACGGCCCGTCACAGCAGTGGTAGGCGTGCCCGGATCGGGGTCGCGGTCGGCCCCTCCGGTCAGGGCAGCCCCACGGGCTTCTCCACCCGGATGCCGATCTCGTCCAACCAGGCGCGCAGTGGCCGGTCGTCGCCGTGGTCGACGGCAAGGGCCACGGGCGCTGTCAGGTCCGCCCGGCGCACGCCGTCGACGAGCAGGACCGGGCCGTCCAGCCAGTCGAGACCGGCCTCTGCCGCGCCGCTCTCGACCGCGGTGCGGCAGACCAGTGCCACGAGATGCTCGCCGAGCAGGTCGCGGCCGGTCCTGGGGGGCTGCAACTGCACGGCGGGCTGGACGAGTTCGGCTGTGGGGTCGGTGAGTCGACGGCTGGTGAGCGCGGCAGCCAGCTCCTCGGCGGCTCCGTCGCGGAGGCGCGCCAGCAGGCGGGCGAGGGCCGGCTCGCCGACGCGCTCGCGCTCGGGGGGCGTGGCGCTGTCGAGGACGGCGATCAGCTCGTCGGCCTGGGTCCGCCAGACCCGTTCGACCACGGCCCGGGGATAGTCCAGCCAGTCGACCGGCGACCAGTGGGCCGTGGCGCTGTCCAGGTCCGACTCGGGTCCGCCATCGCCTCCGGCGGCCGGGCCTCCGTGGAACAGCCGGGCAGCGAGCAGGGACACCGCCTCGTCCACACGGCCCGGCTCCTCCAGCAGGTCGCAGGCGGGGCGCTCGCCGAGACGGGTCTCGAAGCCCTCGGCGAGCCGGTCGCGGCGGGACAGCTCGGTCAGGGCGGCGACCACGCCCGCGTCCAGGCGACCGGGCCAGCGGCCTATCCGCCAAGCGGGGAGCGCGACCCGGGTCAGCAGCCGGTCCCAGCCCGCGTAGGCGAGACCGACCTGCTCCTGGGCCGCGATCCGCAGCCCGTAGTCGACCTGTTTGGCCTGTTCGGAGGCCCAGGCCGCGACGGCCCGCTCCATCTCGGCGGCGTGACCGCGGCAGCGGCGGAGCAGCAGCGCCGAGGTGCGGCCGAGCAGTGACAGCGCGGGACGGTGCCAGGGCGGGGCGCTCCCGCGGTCGACCGCGAGGCCCAGGGTCGCGTCCAGACCCCTGACGAAGCGTCGGGCGGCGGCGATGTCCGGGTCTGCGGAGCAGGCCGTGCCGGCGACGACGGGGGCGAGCAGCGCCCGGAGCTCGGCGACCCGCATCCACCACAGGAAGGGCGAGCCGATGACCAGGGTGGGCGCGGGCGGCGCGGCGGCCTCCCGGCCCAGGGTGTCGGCGGCCGGGTCGGCGGCAGGCGGCGCAGAGGCGGGGGCGGGCGCGGCGGCGGTGCCGGGAAGCGGGTCCTCGAGCCAGCTGTCGCAGTCGGGAGTGAGCGCGATCCGGGCCGGCGCGGGGACCTCCATGCGCTCGGCGAGGTCGCGGACCAGCCGGTAGAGCTCCGGCGCCTCCTGCTCGGAGAGGTACACCGCCGGGGTCTGCGGGGGCCTGGCCCGGAGCACCGCGAGGGCGAAGCCGAGGGCGCAGAGCAGCACCGCCACGGCTATCACGGACAGCACCCAGCGGGCCGCGTCCCAGTCCGCCGCGTCGGCGGACCCGGCCGCGCCGAGGTGCCCGGTGACGCCGCCCGCGACGAGCACGGCCGCGACGGCGGCCGGCAGCGCGGTGACGGCCACGGCGATGCCGCGGACGTGCAGCACAGCCTGTGCGCGGCCGCGCGCTGCTTCGACACCGGCCATGTTCGGTCACCCCCTGCCGCTGACTCGACTGAGCCCGGGTCGTCTGTGAAAGTGACGACGAGTATCCCGGGCCTGGTGTTCCAGGAAGGGTCCGGAACCACTCGGATCAGTGATTCCCTCTGGACCGCAGCCTCCCCCCTCGACGCATGGTGTACCCGCTGCGGGCGCCCTGCCGATGGGCGGAGGCGGCGCGGTCCTGGGCACCATAAGGCCGGATGCGGGTGGACGTCAGCCGGATGACGTTCCCGTCACTCGAAGGATTGGGTCCTTGGGACTGTTCGCCCTCGGCACGGGAGTGCTGCGGCGCAGGGGGCGCGTTGGTCCTAGTGGGTTGCCCGGTGGAACGCCGTCAGACGGCGGCGGCGATGTCGGTGCGGTGGTGCGAGCCGGCGAGGGTGATCCGGGCGGTGGCCGCGTAGGCGCGCTCCCGGGCCTGCGGGAGGTCCTTGCCGGTGGCCGTGACGGAGAGGACCCGGCCGCCGGCGCTGAGCACGGCGCCGTCGTCCGCGAGGACCGTGCCGGCGTGCAGCACGTAGGCGGTGCCGTCGGCGGCCTCGGCCTCGGCCAGGCCGGTGATCGGGTCGCCGCTGCGGGGTGCCTCGGGGTAGCCCTCCGCGGCGATGACGACGGTGACGGCCGCGCCCTCGCGCCAGCGCAACGTGGGGAAGTCGGCCAGGCGTCCGGTGGCGGCGGCGTGCAGCAGGCCGTTCAGCGGGGTCTTCAGACGCGCCAGGACCACCTGGGTCTCCGGGTCGCCGAACCGGGCGTTGAACTCGATCACCCGGACGCCGCGCGAGGTGATGGCGAGACCGGCGTAGAGCAGTCCGGAGAAGGGGGTGCCACGGCGGCGGAGCTCGTCCACGGTGGGCTGGAGGACGGTCTCCATGACCTCGTCGACGAGCTTGGGGTCGGCCCAGGGCAGGGGCGAGTAGGCGCCCATGCCACCGGTGTTGGGGCCCTCGTCGTTGTCGTAGGCGCGCTTGAAGTCCTGGGCGGGCTGGAGCGGGACGACGGTGGTGCCGTCGGTGACCGCGAAGAGGGAGACCTCCGGGCCGTCCAGGTACTCCTCGATGACCACGCGCTCGCACGAGGCGGCGTGGTCGAGGGCGGCCTGCAGGTCGGCGGTGACGACGACGCCCTTGCCCGCGGCCAGGCCGTCGTCCTTGACGACGTACGGCGCGCCGAACGCGTCGAGGGCGGTGGCCGCCTCGTCCGCGGTGGTGCAGACGTAGGAGCGCGCGGTGGGGACCCCGGCGGCCGCCATGACGTCCTTGGCGAACGCCTTGGAGCCCTCGAGCTGCGCGGCCCTGCCACTCGGCCCGAACACCGGGATGCCGCGTTCGCGCACCGCGTCGGCCACACCGGCGACCAGAGGCGCCTCCGGACCGACGATGACGAACTCCGCGCCCAGCGCCACGGCGAGCTCGGCGACGGCTCCGCCGTCGAGCTGGTCCACCGGGTGGGTCTGCGCGACCTGGGCGATCCCGGCGTTGCCGGGGGCGCAGTGCAACGCGGTGACATCGGGGTCGAGGGAGAGTGCGCGGCACAGGGCGTGTTCGCGGGCTCCGCCGCCGATTACGAGGACGTTCACGGGACTGAGCCTAGTGCCTCGCGATCGGCGGTCGGACTGAGGCCTCAGGAAGGTCGAGATGGCGGACAGTTCCGTACAAATGCGGTGGCGGTCAGGTACGCTCCTGCGGGCCACCCACCCGAACGGGTGAGAGTGTGCGGCCCGGGCCATGGGTGCTCGTCAGGGCATTTAGCGGCTCTTTCGGACCTGAATCCAAGTGGAACGGCCCCATGGTCAGCCATTTGGCGGTAAGAAGTGGTGCTTGGAAGCTGCCGGCACACGGCCGGTACGGACCATGGAGAGCTGAGGGCAATGCTTGTGTCAGTGGCTCCTGGGACGATCGGGCCCGATGGGCCGAAGGACAGGGAGTTCCCACGGTGAGCCAGCCCGAAATGCAGCCAGAAGAGAGTCCCTGGGGTACCGAACCCGGGGTGGACGAGCAGGTGACCGTCCCGTCGCCGCAGTCTCCCAAGTCGCGACAGGTGGTCTCGAAACGGAGCGACCTGAGCATCCGGCAGTTCCCGCTCGGTGACTGGGGCGAGCCGGCGGAGCGGCTCGAGGAGCTCTATCGCTGGTCGGAGGAGCGCGCGGTCGAGGCGATCGACTGGTACCAGCGCGACCGGCGCTGGAAGCGGCGGGGTGCGCGGCTGCTGCGCGTCCTGACGGCGCTGCTGGCCGTGGGCGGCGGAGTGCTGCCACTGGTGGACCTCACCGGCGTCTGGCACGGCGCCGGCCGGTGGGGGTACGTGTTGCTGCTGCTCGCCGCCGCGTGTCTGGCGGCGGACCGGGTGTTCGGCCTGACCAGCGGCTGGATGCGGGACATCAGCACCGGACAGGCGCTGCAGCGGCGGCTGGAGGCGTTCCAGTTCGACTGGGCCTCGGAGTGCGTGCGCGAGGTGCTCGGCCCGACCGAGGGAACCGCGAGCGAGGCGGCCGAGCGCTGCCTCGGCGTGCTGCGCCGCTTCTGCGAGGACGTCTCCGACATGGTCCGGACGGAGACCTCGGAGTGGATGCTCGAGTTCCGCGCCTCGATGAGCCAGCTGCCGACACAGGCGCCGGGCGTCTGGGGCGGCCGCACGGAGGGTTCCGGGGCGCAGGTGCGGGTGCTGCCCGTGCTGGGCGGTGGCCGTCCGACGATGCCGCGGCAGCGCCCGCCGGAGTCCCCGCTGAGGTGAGCGGGAACCCTGAGGGTGAGGGGAGTCCCCCGGCGAGGGGTGACGGGTTTCAGGGCGCGGACGGGTCTCGTCCGCGCCCTGTGCGGTTGTCCCGGTGCGGTTGTCCCGGTGAAGTTGTCCCGGTGCGGTTGCGGGGTCAGGCGAAGACGACCATCGAGCCCTGGCCGAGCGCGCGGACGGCGGCGGCGTGCAGCCCCGTCCAGGCGTGGCGTTCGCGGGCGAAGGGCCCGGCGTGGTCCGGCGGCGGGTAGGCGGGGCCTTCGAGCGTGGTGGGGGCGACCGGCCGCACCGGGACGGGCGGCAACTGGTGGTCGATGCCGATCCACGGTGCCACGGCTTCGAGCTCACGCAGCAGGCCGTGCAGCGAGCCCAGCGGGCCGCCGGTCGCCAGCAGCGCGTCGTCCACGACGGGGTACTTGAAGTCGACCGGCACGTACGCCCCGGCGTGGTCAAAGTGCCAGACCAGGTGGGACTGCTCGGCGGTCTCCTCGAACATCTCCAGGAGCTGTTCGTAGTCCCCGCCGAGCTCGTCCACCGGCGTCACGTCGAGGTTGGTGAACTGGAGCAGGTAGGCACGGCGCAGGAAGTGGAGGGACTCGTAGTCGAAGGCGGCGATGGGTTCCACCTCGCCGCTGAGCCCCGGCATGTAGTGGTACACCGGCACCTCGGGCAGGCCGTGCGCGGCGAGCGAGGCGTTGTAGATGTCGAGCTCTTCGGCGAACGGGTTCTCGGGGCTGTGGACGAGTACGTCGACGAGCGGGACGAGCCAGATATCACAGGCCACGGGCACTCCTGGGTGCTGACGCACCGGTTGCGGCGACGGTTTGGGCGTTCTGTGGAGCTTTTCGATGGAGCTTGCTGCACGATAACGCGCCGCGCGGCCGCGGTCAGGAGGTCGCGTCGGCCTCACGCGGGGCCGGGACCCCGGGGCCGGGCACCTCCGGCAGGTCGTCGTAGCCCGGGAGGTCGTCGCCGGCGCCCTCGCCGCAGAGGACGGACATCTGCTTGAGGGACTGCCGGTTGTAGTCGATGAGCATCCGGTGCACGGTGAGCCGGTCCCGGGCGAGCAGTCGCTCGGTGAGTTCCTGGTGGCCGGACCAGCAGTAGTCGGCGATGTCCGCGCGGCCCCTGAGATAGGGAGCGGCGAAGATCCAGTACTGGATCCGGAGCCAGTCCAGGTAGTCGGTGACCTTGCGGTTGCTGATGAACCCGGCCAGCTCGCCCCAGAACCGGCGGTCGCAGCCCACCAGCACGTCCAGCTGCCCGGCGCGGGCGGCACGGGCGGCGGCGTCGGCGCGGCGCTGCAGCGACGGCGCCCGGTCCCAGTCGATCGTGCTCATCCGGCCGCTCAGGCGGCGGAACATGCCGTCCGTGACCAGGGCCCTGGCCTCGACGATCTCGACGAAGTCCGCCCAGGCCAGCAGCGGGACGGTGAAGCCGCGGTTGTGCTCCATCCAGAGCAGGTCCTGCGCGGTGAGGTTCACCAGTGCCTCGCGGACCGGGGTGGCCGACACCCCGTACAGGTCGGCGATCTCCTTGACGGTGAAATGGGTTCCGGCGGGGAGCCGACCGGCCATCATCTCGTCACGCAACGCGCCGGCGACCTGCTCGCGCAGGCTGCTGCGGCGGACCCGGGCGCGAGGGGAGGCGGGCGCGTCGTACGGCATGCCGGCCCTTCCTCGGTCGGGTGCTGTGACGATCATCCAGCTGGGACGATCGTCCAAAAGGTAACAGTCACCCAAGACTACGGTCCCGAACCCGTCGGTGAGGACGAATTCGGGACCGGCGAGGTCTAGACCTCCGGGTTACACCGTGTGGGCGTCGGCGAGGGTCAGCACCTCGTCGAGGATGGCCAGACCCTCCTTGACCTCCGCCTCGCTGCTGTTGCACGGCGGCACGACGTGCAACCGGTTCATGTTGACGAACGGCCACAGGCCGCGCTTCTTGCAGGCCGCCGCGAGCTCGGCCATCGGTGCGTTGGCGGCGCCGGCCGCGTTGTACGGGGTCAGCGGCTCACGGGTGGTGCGGTCCCGGACCAGCTCCAGCGCCCAGAACACGCCCAGACCGCGGACCTCGCCGATGACCGGATGCCGGGTGGCCAACTCGCGCAGGCCGGGGCCGATCACGTCCTCGCCCAGCTTCCTGGCGTTCTCCACGATGCCCTCCTCGGCCATCGCGTTGATCGTCGCCACGGCGGAGGCGCAGGCCAGGGGGTGTCCGGAGTAGGTCAGGCCACCGGGGAAGGGACGCTCGGCGAAGGTGTCGGCGATGGCACCGCTGATGGCCACGCCACCGAGCGGGACGTAGCCGGAGTTGACGCCCTTGGCGAAAGTGAGCAGGTCCGGGGTGACGCCCCAGTGGTCGGCGGCGAACCACTCGCCGGTCCGGCCGAAGCCCGCCATGACCTCGTCCAGGATGAAGACGATGCCGTAGCGGTCGCAGATCTCGCGCACCCCGGCGAGGTAGCCG
Organism: Streptacidiphilus sp. MAP12-16; assembly: GCF_041262165.1. Taxonomy (NCBI): domain Bacteria; kingdom Bacillati; phylum Actinomycetota; class Actinomycetes; order Kitasatosporales; family Streptomycetaceae; genus Streptacidiphilus; species Streptacidiphilus sp. MAP12-16. Next base: position 82,769 of record NZ_JBGCBY010000025.1, on the reverse strand, counting down.
GCCGGCGGGACGAGGATGCCTGCGGTGCCGACGACGGTCTCCAGGATGATCGCGGCGACGGTCTGCGGACCCTCGAACGCGATGGTGTCCTCCAGGTGCGCGAGCGCGCGCTCGCACTCCTGCGCCTCGTTCTCGGCATGGAAGTTGGAGCGGTAGGCGTAGGGGCCCCAGAAGTGCACGATGCCCGACACGCCCGTCTCGTTGGCCCAGCGGCGCGGGTCGCCGGTCAGCGCGATCGCATTGGCGGTGGCGCCGTGGTACGAGCGGTAGGTGGACATGACCTTCTGGCGGCCGGTGTGCAGGCGCGCCATGCGGATGGCGTTCTCGTTGGCCTCGGCGCCGCCGTTGGTGAAGAAGATCTTGTCGAGGTCGCCGGGGGTGCGCTCGGCGACCAGCCGCGCGGCCTCGCTGCGGACGTCGATCGCGAAGGCCGGGGCGAAGGTGCAGAGCTTTGCGGCCTGCTCCTGGATCGCGGCGACGACCTTGGGGTGCTGGTGGCCGATGTTGGTGTTCACCAGCTGGGAGGAGAAATCGAGGAAACGGTTGCCCTCGTAGTCCCAGAAGTACGAGCCCTCAGCGCCTGCGACGGCGAGGGGGTCGATCAGGGCCTGCGCGGACCACGAGTGGAAGACGTGGGCACGGTCGGCGGCCTTGACGGCCTGCCCCGCTGCGGAGTCGACAGAGATAGAGATGCTCATGCTGCAGAGCGTACGGAGCAGGCCGGGCCACTGAAACCGACACCCTGTCCATGGATGGAGCCGCAGGGCGACATGGTGTCAGGGCGGCCTCGTACCCGGTCGGCCTCAGCTCTGCGGCGCCATGCTGTAGGTCAGGAACACCGTGCGGGTGGCATGGCGGTCGTAGACGGCGCGCGCCCGGTAGTTGTTCTCCGCAGTCGTCCAGCGGACGGCGGCCCAGCCCTCCTCGGCGGCGATCCGGCCCAGCTCGACGAGCAGCGCGTCGGCCGCGCCGCCGCCCCGGTACGCCGGGTCGACGAAGAGGTCGTCCAAGTAGCCGCTGGTGCCGCGCAGCGGCGCGTCGAACTCGCGGTAGTGGGCCAGGCCGACCGGCAGGCCGTCGGCGGAGCGGGCGACAATGCAGCGGGTCTCGCGGGCCGGGTCCTGGATCCAGGACCACACGCGGTCGTAGTCGGCGCCGGTCAGCGGCACCTCGTAGAAGGCGGCGTAGCCCGCGAAGAGCTCGCGCCAGCGCGCGTGATCCTCCGGGCGGACCGGGGTGATCGTCAGCTCCGGCTGGGTTTCTGACATGGGTTCAGCCCTCCGAGAGTCGTGCGGCCAGGCGGGCCTTCGCGGCCGGCCATTCGTCGGTCAGCATCGAGAAGTAGACGCTGGAGCGCCAACTGCCGTCCGGCCGCAGCCGGTGCCTGCGGAGGACACCCTCCGACCGGGCGCCGAGGCGGGCGATGGCGTTCTGGGACCGCTGGTTCAGGTGGTCGGTCTTCCACTGCACCCGGCCCATGCCGAGGTCCTCGAAGGCGTGCGTGAGCAGCAGCAGCTTGGCCTCGGTGTTCACGGGACTGCGCCAGAACGCGCGTCCGTACCAGGTCCAGCCGATCTCCAGCCGCTCGTCGACCGGCTCGATCTCGAGGTAGGTGGTCCAGCCGACGGCCTTGCCGCTGCCGAGGTGGATCACCGCGAAGGGGAGGAAGGCAGGCCCCGCGCCGAGGATCGTGGCGGCGATCGCGCGGAGCTCGTCCTCGGTGCGCGGGGTCGGGACGGTGAGCCAGCGCCAGACCTCGTCGTCGTCTCCGCCCGCGGCGAAGAGCTCGGGGATGTGGTCGAGGGTGAGCGGTTCCAGGCGGACGTGGCGGCCCTGGAGAACCACGGGTTCAGGTGTCTTTGCAGGCATGATCAGACTGTAGGGAAAGTTTGAACTAAGTGCAATGTAATTCTGTACTAGTGCAAATACGGTCAGGCGGACAGCAGAACGGCCCCCACCGGGCGAGCGGCGGGGGCCGTACCTGGGTCGTCCGACCGGCAGGAACTGCGACAGGAACTACGACAGGAACTACGACAGGAACTACGACAGGAACGAGCGGATCTGGATCGTCTCGGTCCGGCCGGGGCCGACGCCGATCGCCGAGATCGGGGCGCCGGACATGTCCTCGAGCGCCTTCACGTACGCCTGGGCGTTCTTGGGCAGGTCCTCGAAGGTCTGCGCCTTGGTGATGTCCTCCGACCACCCCGGCAGGTTCTCGTAGATCGGCTTCGCATGGTGGAAGTCGGTCTGCGAGTACGGCAGTTCGTCGAACCGCTTGCCGTCGATCTCGTACGCCACGCACACCGGGATCTGCTCCCAGCCGGTCAGCACGTCCAGCTTGGTGAGGAAGAAGTCGGTGAGGCCGTTGACCCTGGTCGCGTAGCGGGCGATCGGGGCGTCGAACCAGCCGCAGCGGCGGTCGCGGCCGGTGGTGACACCGCGCTCGCCGCCGATCCGGCGCAGCGCGTCGCCGTCGGCGTCCAGCAGCTCGGTCGGGAACGGGCCCGAGCCGACCCGGGTGGTGTAGGCCTTGAGGATGCCGATGACCCGGTCGATCTTCGTGGGACCGATCCCGGAGCCGGTGCAGGCGCCGCCCGCCGTCGGATTGGACGAGGTGACGAATGGGTACGTGCCGTGGTCCACGTCCAGCAGGGTGCCCTGGCCGCCCTCCATCAGCACGACCTTGTTCTCCTCCAGTGCCTTGTTCAGCACCAGGACGGTGTCCGCGACGAACGGGCGCAGCTTCTCCGCGTAGCCGAGGTACTCCTCGACGACCAGGTCGGCCGGGACCGCACGGCGGTTGTAGAGCTTGACCAGGATCTGGTTCTTGTCGTGCAGCGCGGCCTCGATCTTCTGCCGCAGGATGCTCTCGTCGAAGAGGTCCTGGACCCGGATGCCCACACGGTTGATCTTGTCGGCGTAGGCCGGGCCGATGCCGCGCCCGGTGGTGCCGATCTTGCGCTTGCCCAGGAACCGCTCGGAGACCTTGTCCAGGGTCCGGTGGTACGGGGTGATCAGGTGCGCGTTGCCGGAGACGAGCAGCTTCGAGGTGTCCACGCCGCGCTGCTGCAGGCCCACGAGCTCGGAGAACAACACGGCCGGGTCGATGACCACGCCGTTGCCGATCACCGGTGTGCACGAAGGGCTGAGAATGCCCGAGGGCAGCAGGTGCAGTGCATACTTCTGATCGCCTACGACCACCGTGTGACCGGCATTGTTGCCGCCTTGGAAGCGGACTACGTAGTCGACCGAGCCACCGAGGAGGTCGGTGGCCTTCCCCTTGCCCTCGTCGCCCCACTGAGCGCCGACCAGCACGAGTGCGGGCACAGGCGTACACCCCTTTCGGGCGGGGCACAACAGACGGCGGGAAGGCCGCCGTTCTGGCCCCGGATAGACCAAGCCCCTGGCGCAACAGCGCAAGGGGCTCTTACACCGAGAGATTACCCGAGGAAGGAGCGCGGTGTCGGCTGCACGATCGGCGGAAGAGGCGCTGCTGGTGGTGGTCTCGCCCACCGCCCTGGCCCTGGACGGGGAATCCGTGCGGGTCGCCAGGGACGTTCTCGGGGCGGCCTTCGCGATGAAGGCGGTGGTGCCGGGGAGCCTCGCCGAGCTGGAGCGAACGCTTTCGCGCAGGGGTGGCAGGCGACTGGTTGTGATCGGTGATGACCGCGCCCTGCACCAGGTGGTGCAGCTGTTGCACAAGCACGCGGCGCTGAGGTCGGGACCGGTCGGGATCATCCCGGTCGGAAAGGGCGAAAAAGTGGCCCTGGCCAGGTCACTGGGCGCGGCGAGCCGTCCCGTGGACGCAGCCAGGGCCGTGGTGAACGGAGGCGAACGCAGCCTCGACCTGCTGGTGGACGAGAGCGGTGGAGTGGTCCTCGGCGGACTGCAGATTCCGGGGCGTGGAGAGCCCGGTCGGAGCGGCCCGGAACGACCCCGGGGAACAGGCCCGGAACCACCGCGCGCGGGCACCCCCGCCGACCGTACGGAGGAGAGCTCGGCCGGCCCGCAGGCAGGGGCTCCCGACGGTGCAGGGCGTTCGCTCAGGGCGAACAGGGCTGCGTCCGGGCGAGGCATCCAGCTGCCGCTCCCCCGCTCGGGCTGGTCGCCGGACTGGCGTGCCCAACTCGGCCGCACCGCCCGCACGGTCGCGGCGCAACTGCGACCCGCTCGGACCGGACAGACCAGATATTACGGATACTCAGGACATCTCGACCATCAGGCGCGGAACGCACCCGGGCAACCGCTCCGGGTGGAGGCCGACGGGCAGCTTCTCGCCGACTGGGACCGTCCGGTCCGGCTGGTGGCCGTCTGGAACGCGGGCGCGCCCCCCGGACCGGCGCAGCCCGCGGACGGCCTGATGGAGATCCTGCTCAGCGGGCTCACGACGGCGGAGGGACCGCTGCGCGTCCGCGCCCGCCGGATCACCGTGACCGGCGGCCCGTTCACCTACGAGGCCGACGACGACCTCAGCGGACCGGTCGAGCAGCGGACCTGGACGGTCGAGCCGGGCGCCTGGCGGCTGACCGTGCCGCCGGCGGCTTGACGCCGTGTCAGACCTCGACCAGCACCTGCTCCAGACCCCGGATCACGTAGCCCGGCTTCCATCGTGGCTCCTCCACCAGCCGCAGGCCCGGCGCGCGCCGGAGCAGCGCACCGAAGGACTCGACGAGTTCGATCCGGGCCAGCGGCGCGCCCAGGCAGAAGTGGATGCCCGCGCCGAAGCTGAGGTGCGGGTTGTCGGCGCGCGCCAGGTCCAGGCGGTCCGGGTCGGCGAAGCGCTCGGGGTCACGGTTGGCGGAGCCGAAGAGGAGGGCGATCTCGCTGCCGCGCGGGACCAGCGTGCCGCCGATCTCGACGTCCTCCAGAACCCACCGCTCGAACATCTGGAGAGGCGTGTCGTAGCGCATCAACTCCTCGACGGCGGTGGGCAGCAGCGCCTCCGGGGCAGCGCGCAGCGCGGCCAGCTGGTCGGGGTTGCGGAACAGCGACCACCAGCCGTTGCCGGTGGTGTTGACCGTCGCCTCATGACCCGCGTTGAGCAGCAGCACGCAGGTGGAGATCATCTCCTGCTCGCTCAGCCGGTCCCCGGCGTCGAGGACACCGATGAGCGCGCTGAGCAGGTCGTCGCCGGGCTCGGCACGCCGCTCGGCGATCTGCCCGCGCAGGTAGTCGGAGAACTCGATGCTCGCGCGGACCGCGCGACGGGCGGTCTCCTCGCTCGGATTGAGCTCGAACATCCCGGTGATATCGGCCGACCAGGGCCTGAGCAGGTGCTGGTCGGCAGCGGGGATACCGAGCATCTCAGCGATTACCGCCACCGGAAGCGGCTCGGCGACCCGCGCCACCAGGTCCCCTCCGCCATCCGCGACCAGGCCGCCGACGAGCTCGTCCGCGAGGCGCTGCACGGTCGGCCGGAGGGACTCGACCATGCGGGGGGTGAACGCCTTGGAGACCAGGCGGCGGATCCGCGTGTGGTCGGGGGCCTCCAGGTCCAGCAGGCCGTTTCCGTTGAGGATGTGGAACGGCTCCTGCTCGGGCGGCGGCGCGGTGCGGCCGAACTCCTCGTGGGTGTAGCGGTGCAGATAGGTGCGGCCGAGGCGGCGGTCCCGCAGCAGCGCGTTGACGTCCTCGTAGCGCGACACCAGCCACTGCCCGCTGGGCTCGAAGTACGTCACCGGAGCCTGCTCGCGCAGTTCGGCGTAGGCGTCGTAGGGGTGCGCGACGAAGGCGGCGGACCAGGGGTCGAAGACGGTGCTCATGCGCTGCTGCTCCTGCTTCTGCTTCGCAGGTGGAACGGAGGGTGCGGTCACCCTACGCGACAGCGCCGGGCGACGGCCGCTCGCAGGGTCGGTCGCACGGCCGCTCGCACGGCCGCTCGCACGGTCGGTCGCACGGCCGCTCGCACGGTCAGCCGTCGACGTGCAGTTGGTCGCCCCGGATTGGTCTGTCATGTTCGTGGAGGAACACGGTGATCGGCCCACGACGGTTCCGGATGGCAGACTTCACGGCATGAGCATCCACAAGAATCTGCTGGGCGGCCCGGAGCCGACCCTGCTTCCCGAGGACGAGCAGCCCTACCGCCTGCTGGCGGAGGAGTCCGCGTCGCCCGTGCAGGTGGCAGCCGACTTCCCGACGTTCTCGCTGGCCTGGGCCATGCTCGCCGACGACGCGTATGACGCGGGGCACGTGGTCGAGTCGTACGCCTACGCCCGCACCGGCTACCACCGCGGGCTCGACGCGCTGCGTCGCAGCGGCTGGAAGGGTCACGGACCGATTCCGTGGGAGCACCGGGCCAACCGCGGCTTCCTGCGCTGCCTGGCGGCGCTCGCCCGGGCCGCCGGCGCGATCAACGAGACCGAGGAGTCCACGCGCTGCTGGGAGTTCCTGAAGGACAGCAGCCCTGAGGGCTACGCCGCGCTGAAGCAGTAGCGCAGGGGGAAGCGTAGGCAGGCGAGCGACAACAACAGGGGCGCGAGGAACTGCGCGACCAACCCTCCACGAAGGTGCAGGTCTGGCAGCGCAGTTCCACGCCCCTGGGTCGTAACGGAGTTGCTACTTGAGGCGGGTGCCCGCCGAGCGCAGGCTCTGGGTCGCCTCGACCACGCGGGCGGCCATCCCGGCCTCGGCCAGCTTGCCCCAGGTGCGCGGGTCGTAGGTGCTCTTCTTGCCGACCTCGCCGTCGACCTTCAGCACACCGTCGTAGTTGCGGAACATGTGGTCCACGACCGGGCGGGTGAAGGCGTACTGGGTGTCGGTGTCGAGGTTCATCTTCACGACGCCGTTCTCCAGTGCGGTGGCGATCTCCTCGGCGCTGGAGCCGGAGCCGCCGTGGAAGACGAAGTCGAACGGGTCGGTCCTGCCGTACTGCTTGCCGATTGCGTCCTGCAGCTCGCGCAGCAGCTCCGGCTTGAGGACGACGTTGCCCGGCTTGTAGACGCCGTGCACGTTGCCGAAGGACGCGGCCAGCAGGTAGCGGCCCTTCTCGCCCAGGCCGAGGGCCTCGGCGGTGCGGACGGCGTCGTTGACGGTGGTGTAGAGGTTGTCGTTGATCTCGTGCGAGACGCCGTCCTCCTCACCACCGGTCGGGGTGATCTCGACCTCAAGGATGATCTTCGCGGCGGCGGCCTGGGCCAGCAGCTCCTGCGCGATCGCCAGGTTGTCGCCGAGGGTCTCGGCGGAGCCGTCCCACATGTGCGACTGGAACAGCGGGTTCTCGCCACGGGCGACACGCTCGGCGGAGATCGCCAGCAGCGGGCGGACGTAGCCGTCGAGCATGCCCTTGGGGCAGTGGTCGGTGTGCAGCGCGACGGTGATGTCGTACTTGCCGGCCACGATGTGGGCGAACTCGGCAAGGCCGACCGCGCCGGTCACCATGTCCTTGTTGTACTGGCCGCCCAGGAACTCCGCACCGCCGGTGGAGATCTGGATGATGCCGTCGCTCTCGGCCTCGGCGAAGCCGCGCAGTGCGGCGTGCAGGGTCTGCGTCGAGGTGACATTGATGGCCGGGTAGGCGAACTTGCCTGCCTTCGCCCGGTCCAGCATCTCGCTGTAGACCTCGGGAGTTGCGATGGGCATACGGATCCGCTCCTGTCGGTGATGCGTCTACGGATACTGCGACCCCGACCAGGGGCCGGGCAACCAGCGCCATTGTCCCATCCCCCGCCACCGGGTTCACCCGCGCGGGGGACACCCGCGCCGCAACCGCCCGCGCCAGACTAGATCAGCACAAAAGGATCATAAGGTTCACAACGGTATATAAGCCGCACGGATGTGAACCTGGCGGCGCACTCGCGACTGGACAACGACGGGACGGGGCACCGCCATGGCACGCACAGGACGGCTCGGCAGGACGGGGATGGCGCTGGCCACCGGAACGGCGCTCAGCCTCACCCTGGCTGCCGGGGCCGGACACGCCGCGAACAGCCCGCAGCAGGCGTCGGGGCAGTCGGTCTGCGGGGCGACCTCCGCCGACCTGCGGCAGCCCCCCGCAGAGCCCGTCCCCGCCGCTGCGCCCGCCGCCGCTGCCCCCAGCGGCGCCCCCGCCCCGCCCCTCGCCTACGCGCAGCCGGCGCAGCTGCCGATCGGCCTGTGGTCGGCGGCCTTGGTGACGCTGCGCGCGCCGGCCGGACACGGCACCGTCCGCCTCGACCTGACCAGCAAGGGCTTCAGCACGGACTCCGTCGAGATCCAGCGGTACATCCCCGCGGCGCACCGCTGGCTCGACCTCGCGGTCGCCTCCGGCAGCGCCGCCTTCCCCACCCACGGCAGCTTCAGCTTCCCCGTCGACACCCGCTCGGCCACGCCGCAGACTGTCGCGCTGCGGCTCCAGGACCTCGACCGGCCCGGCAGCCTCACCGTCGCGGCCTCCTACGCCGACGACCACGGCCACCGCTACCGCGCACCCGCGCGCACCGCCGCCGTCACCCGCCCCGACGCCACCCTCACCGGCTGGCCCGCCCACCCCCTCGCGCTCTTCCGCGGAGGACCGGCCCAGGAGGTGACGCTGACGGTCAGGAACACCACCGACCGCGCCTACCCGGCGGTGAGCGTCCTGTTCTACGCCTACGGCACCGGCGGCGGACGGGTGCTCACCCCGCGCGACCTGATCCTGGAGCAGTACCTCGCGGGCGGCGGCTGGACCAGGCTGCCCCTCGTCGCCGGCTCCTGCGACCCCGGCCTCAGTGCCGCCCCGCACCCCGCCGCCGGACTGCGGCTCGCACCCGGCGCGACAGCGGTCTTCCGGCTGCGGCTCGGCGTCGCCGCGAGCGCGCCGAGGAAGGTGTCCATGGCGGACGCCGGCCTGTCGGTGCAGAGCGGAGACGCCTCCCTGACGTCCACGAGGCTGCCCTTCACAGTGCGGAGCTAGCCGCGCAGGCTACTCTGCGCGGGTGACGACCATGACTCTCGCGTTGAACGTCCTCGACGCCAAAGCCCTGATCTCCCAACTGGGTACGGTCGGGCTGCTCGCGATCATCTTCGCCGAGACCGGACTGCTCGTCGGCTTCTTCTTCCCGGGCGACTCGCTGCTGATCCTCGGCGGCGTGGCCGCGTCCAGTGCTGGCCTGAAGGTCCTCGGCACCCAGATGCCGATCGGGGTGCTGCTCGTCGGCGCGCCGGTCTGCGCCGTCGCGGGCGCGCAACTGGGCCATCTGCTCGGGGCCAAGGCCGGACGGAAGCTCTTCGACCGGCCCAAGTCCCGGCTGTTCCGAAGGGAGCACGTCGACAAGGCCGAGGAGTACTTCCTGAAGTTCGGCCCGGCGAAGGCCGTGGTCATGGCCCGCTTCATCCCCGTCGTGCGGACCTTCCTCAACCCGGTGGCCGGCACGCTGGAGATGCCCGCGCGGACGTTCTTCCTGTGGAACGTCGTCGGCGGTGTGATCTGGACCGAGTCGATGCTGATGATCGGTTACCAGTTCGGCGCGTCGATGGCCCCGGTCATCGACAAGTACCTGATCCCGGCGATGGCACTGATCATCCTGCTGTCGCTGTCGCCGATCCTGGTGGAGGTGCTCCGGGACCGGCGCCGGAAGGCCGCCGCCGGCGCGGCGGGCGACGTGCCCGGGCCGGCGGCCCCGCGCGACGAGGCCACCGTCGGCGGGCGTCACCGCAAGCGCTGACGCCCGGCCCCGACGGTCGCCGACGGTCGCCGACGAGCCTGCCCCGGGCCGGCCGGCCGCTACAGGTCGAGGTCGGCCAGGGAGTACGCCGCCAGGTAGGGCAGGCCCTGCGCCTCGATCGTCGGGGCGGCGCCGCGCTCCACGATCACCGCGACCGCGACGACCTCGCCGCCGGCCTCCCGCACCGCCTCGACGGCGGTCAGCGGCGAACCACCGGTGGTCGAGGTGTCCTCGACCACCAGCACCCGGCGGCCCTTCACGTCCGTGCCCTCGATCCGGCGCTGCATCCCGTGGGCCTTCTGGGCCTTGCGGACGACGAACGCGTCGAGGCGGGCTCCGCGCGCGGCGGAGGCGTGCAGCATGGCCGTGGCGACCGGGTCCGCGCCGAGAGTGAGCCCGCCCACCGCGTCGAAGTCCAGGTCAGCGGTCAGGTCCAGCATCACCTGGCCGACGAGCGGCGCGGCCTGCCCGTCCAGGGTGATCCGGCGGAGGTCGATGTAGTAGTCGGACTCCAGGCCCGAGGACAGGGTGACCTTGCCGTGGACCACGGCCTTGGTCCTGATCTGGTCGAGAAGCGCGTCGCGGTGGTTGCTCATGAGGCCCCAGCGTATCGGGCGGCCCCTGCCGGTCAGGGACGCCGCCAGGTCCAGGTCGTGCCGACCTCCAGCGGCTCGATCCGGGTGACCAGCCGCGGGGCGGTGTTGAGGCCGTTCGGCGGGCCGGACTGGGGCTCGACGCAGATGGCGTCGGGCTGCTCGTCGAAGACCACCAGCCAGCGGCAGTCGGACGTGATCTCCAGGCTCAGTTCGCCCTCCCAGACCAGGGTCGCGGCGACCCCGTCCGGCATGCCGAAGCAGTCGTCGCGGAGACCCGGCAGCGGGTCGATCCGGCGGCCGGTCGGGAGGTGGTCCGCGCCGCGCTCCTCCTGCCAGGCCGGAGCGAAGTCCAGCCGGACCGGAGCGCCGCCGTCCGAGAGCTGCTTGCGGAACCACGGATGCCAACCGGCCTGCGCCGGGAAGGAGTCGGCGCGGGTCTCCACGGAGAGGGTGGTGCGCAGCGACTCAGGGGTCAGCTCGAACAGCTGGGTGACCCGCCCGGCATAGGGCCAGGGGCCGACCAGGTCGTAGTAGAAGGCGGCGGTGCTGTCCCCGGCGGGGGCGGCGGGCCGCCAGGCGCTGCGGACGCCGGTGCCGTGGATCGCGTGCGGCGGCATGTCGATCGGGAGCTGGTGGCGCACCTGCGCGTTGTTCCAGCGGCCGTGGTCGACCCGGCCCGCGTAGGGAACCATCGGGAAGGACCCATAGGCGAACACGCCTTCGCCCTCCCCCTCGCCCTCGGCCCGCGCGGCCGGGTCGTCCGCCGTCCGCAGCAGCTCGACGCCGCCGACGCGGAGGCTGCCCAGACGGCAGCCGTCCTCCGGCAGGACGGTCACATCGACGTCTCCGGCGCTGAGCCGGATCGTGGCGGGGGACGTCGAAGCGGGGCGTGACACAGGGCCTCCTGGCGCGGTGGGTCAGACCGACCGGCAAAGGGCGGGTCTGAACGGGGGGTAAGTCGTCCTGTCCGGAACGACGTTACGACCTCCCAGGTCGTTACCCACGCCTGCGCAGGGCGCGGACCAGGATCACCGCTCCGCCGAGCAGGGCGACGCCTCCGCCGACCATCCACGGCACACGGTTGCGCTCGACCTCGGCGGTCGGCGGCTCGCCCATGCGGCGCTCCGGTGCGCTCCAGCGGGCGGCGGCCCGGGAGCGGGCGCTGCGGGACGGGAGCGCGGGTCCGTAGCGGCCGCGCGGCGGGGCGTGGTCGACCTCCTCGGCGGAGCGGCCGACGATGCTGCGGCGGTTCGGCTGCGCGTCCCCCCAGGGCTCGTCGAGGGCGGCCGCGCCGTTGAACGCCCCCGGGGCGGTGGCCGGTTCCTCGATCAGGAACAGCTCCGCGTCGTCGGGGCTGCCGGGGACGTCGAAGTCGTCGAGGTCGTCCAGGTCGTTGGGGACGTCGAAGTCGGCCAGCCGGGAGAGGTCGGTGAGCTCGCCCAGGTCGACCAGCTCCGAGAACAGCCGTGGGTCCTCGTCGGGGAACTCGGCGACCGGCTCCGCCACCGCCGGGTCCTCCGCCAGGGCGGCACAGAAACGATCCAGCAGACGGCGGACGGCGACCGTCACCGCCTGCGGGTCCAGATCCTCTATCCGGCCCTTGGCGGCGAGCGCGCAGCGGAACACCACGCGGCTGCGGTCCTCGGCCGAGTCGACGCGGTCCGCGCCGCCGTCCGCCGACCTGCCGCTCGCGCTGCCGTCCGGGAGCACGGCGATCCGCACCGTTCCCGACACCTCGCCGCTGCCCACGGACTGCTCCGCCCGGACTGCGAACGCGGCGTCGCCGCCGTCCGCTTCCCGATCCTCCAACCGGAGTTCACCGCGGTAGGTGATGGAGGAGCCGCCGACGCGCAGCTTCAACCGCCCGGCGAGGACGGGCTCCCCGTCCTGGTCGACCTGGTCCTCGGCGGTGAAGCCCGGCAGGCACCGGGCCAGCAGTTCGGGGCGGCGCAGCGACCGTCGGAGGGTGTGCGGCGGCAGCGGTACCAGAACCTCATGCTCCATGCCTTGGAAGCCTACAGACCGGGCGGCGCGGAAGGGGCGCATGATGCCGCGAGTTCTTTGAAGCCGGCCGTCGGCTGCTTCTCAAGGCGTTCTCAACGGGTTCTCAACGCGTTCTCAACGCGGGTGGAGCAGCGTCGAGGGTTCCTGGTCACGGGCCGGACGGCGGGCGTCGGCGAGGGCGATGGCGAGCCGCAGCGCGGAGGCGTCCATTCTGCCGGGTGCCAGGTGCGCGGCGGACGGCAGCAGCAGCGGTGGTCCGCTGGAGGCGAGGATGAAGCCCCAGTCGGCGGGCCCGTTGCAGGACCGGTCGGCGGGCACGGAGTAGTCGACCGTGTGCAGCCCGGCGGAGCGCAGGGTGCTGTCCGCCTCCCAGTAGGACGGGGTGGCGACGGAGCCGGCGTGGACGGCGAGCCTTCCGGACGGGGTGAGCATCCCTCGGACCAGGCCGTAGAACTCCTGGGTGTAGAGCTTGCGTCCGGTGTCGAGGCCGGGGTCGGGCAGATCCGCGACGACGACGTCGTAGGGCGCTTCGCGCCGGGACGCCGAGCGCAGCCAGCCGAAGGCGTCGCCGGTGACCACCTGGACCCGGGGGTCGTCCAGGGCATGGTGGTTGAGCTGGGACAGGACCGGATCGGTGCGGGCGAGGTACAGCACCTCCGGGTCGAGCTCGACGAGGGTGACGCTCTGCACGCCGGGCCGGCGCAGTGCCTCGTGCACGGCGAGGCCGTCCCCGCCGCCGAGGACCAGCACGCGGGCGTGCGGCCCGGCGAGGGCAGGCTGGACCAGTGCTGCGTGGTAGCGGGCCTCGTCGGCGCCGCAGACGGCGAGCCTGCCGCCCAGGTACAGCCGGAGATCGGGAAATGACGGACCGTCAGTGGCGGGCAGGGTAGGCGGCGGGTAGCCGTCGACGGCGGTACGGGGCGGGGGCACCCGCTCGCCCACCGCACCGGCCTGCCAGGCGGGCAGGGCCGAATGCGGATCGGAAGGCGGATCGGAAGCCGGATCGGAAGGCGGGCCCGAAGCAGCGCCCGAATCAGGAGCCGAGGGCGGAACCGAGGCTGGAACCGGCGGTGCGGACGGACTCGGCGACGGCGGGCTCGGTCGCGGGGGTGGCGGGCTCGGTCGCGGGGGTGGCGGCGGGGGCGGTCCGCCGACCGGCCCGGTGAGGACGATCTCCTGGTAGCGGCTCTGGGCGACGAAGCGGATCGGGGCCCCGTACATGGCGTGCCTCGCCGCGCGTTCGAACGCCCCGGTGAGCGCGGCGGCGACGGACAGCAGGATCAGCACGATCCCGCAGAGGCTCCACAGAAGGGCCCTGACCCGTCGTGAGGGCTCCCTCGGGAAGAGCCAGAGCACGACGACCGCCCCGGCGACGGCGTTGACGCCGCCGGTGACCAGCGCCCCGGTGGCCTGTCCGAACGCGGGGAGCAGCAGGAACGGGAAGGCGAGCCCGCCGACGAGCGCGCCGACGTAGTCGGCGGCGAAGAGGTCGGCGACGGCGCGGCCCGCCTCCTGGCGGCGGATCCGCTGGATCAGGGTCATCAGCAGCGGGATCTCCGCGCCGATGAGCGTGCCGATGACCAGGGCGACGGCGACCAGCGCGGCCCGGTAGTGGCCGATCCAGACGAAGCAGCCGTAGAGGGCGAGGACGGACAGCCCGCCGACGAGCGCGAGGGCGCTCTCCACCAGCGCGAACGCGGTGGCGGGGCGGCAGGTGAAGCGTTTGGCCAGCAAGGAGCCCACGCCCATGGCGAAGACCATCACGGACAGCACCACGGACGCCTGGGTGACGGAGTCGCCGAGCAGGTAGCTGCCGAGCGCGACCAACTCCAGCTCGTACACCAGTCCGCAGGCAGCGCAGATGAACGCCGCGAGCAGCACCAGCAACCGGGCGGCACGGGTGCCGACGGCCGAGAGTTGCGGAGGTCCTGCGGAATGGTTGATCACGAACAAACGCTAGGCGACGCCTAGGTACGCCCACTTCCCCTGGAGGAGTGATAGGAGAGGATGCTGGATTGACGCTTCGCTCAATTGAACGTATTTGGTGAACGCATTTGGAGAAATCCCAGCCAGGAGCCGTCGGCCCTTCACTCCCGTGCCTTCAGCGAGGACCGGGTGCACACCAGCCGTCCTTCCTGCGGATAGGCGTGCCAGGTGCGCCAGTAGATCTCCCGCTCGTCGCCCCCGGCGAGCATTGCGGTGAACGCCGTGGGATCACCCGGGAAGACTCCGGCCAGGCCGTGCGGATGGTTCTCGACGAGCGCGAGCAACTCCTGCGCCCGTCCGGCGAAGCTCTGCGGCTGGAGCGTTTCCACACGTGCGGCGAATTCGTACTCCCAACCCTGGACGCGTTCCGCGACCCGGGCCGGGAGCGGGGTCCGGCGCCCCGGCAGGCAGGCGACCGTCTCGGAACAGCGGGCGGCCCCGGCCCCCAGCACGACCTGGTGGGACGCGCCGAGCAGGCGAAGCTGGAGGTCGACGGGCCCGATCCGCAGATCGAGCACGGCGAGCGCGGGCAGCTCCTGGCTGCCCAGGCACCACGCGAGGTCACCGGCTCGGGTGTCGGTGTAGGTGGTATGGAGAGTGGTGAGCATTCTGGCTCCGCGTACTCGGGTCACTCGAGGGCACCGGGATCGGAACAGCCGCCGTGGGCACAGCCGCCCACAGCGGCAGGTCATTCGGGGGACTCAGGAAGGGAAGCACGAATACTCCGTGTTCGTAGAGCATTTACCCAACTTCATCGCCCTGCCATCATTCCGGGATGGATTGCTTCTCCCTCTGGCCGTCGTAGTGGCCGGGCCTGCACGCTGACATGGGAAAACCGAGCTCAGCGGGATAGTGGGACGCGCACATGACACGACTCGGACAAGATTTGGCGGAGTGTCACATGCCTTAGGCAATCCACATAGGCACTGTCCAGACTCGTTCTTCACTCCATCGAGGGTCACTCGCACGGCACAGCCACCCGTCAATGTCGCTCGGCGGCGTTAGCCCTCCGGGATGGCGACACACCGCCAACCGCGGTGATCTTGAACCGCGATGATCTTGATGCCTCCACACCGAGCCCTGCCGGAGTCACAAATGCCGCAAGAGTAAAATTTCAGTCATATCGCCCATTCAGTCCACCGACACCCATCGACTCGATCACATGTTCGAAAACTTGGTCTAAGGTGAGGGTGGGGTCCGACGGTCGGGCCGGGCGAGGGGGCTCAGTGGGCAGCAGGAGGTGCATGGTGTGTTTACGCATCTGCACACCTGCTCGGGCTATGCCGTCCGCTACGGGGCCAGCCATCCCGGCGCGCTGGTCCAGCGCGCCGCCGAGCGCGGCATGGACGCCCTCGCGCTGACCGACCGGGACACCGTCGCCGGTGTCGTCCGCTTCGCGATGGCGTGTTCGAACGCCGGGCTGCGGCCGGTGTTCGGGGTGGATCTCGCGGTCGCCCCGATCCTGCCGGCCACGGTCGAGCGGCGCCGTACGCCGGTGCGCGGCGGCGCGTACGTCGTCGAGCCGCCGCTGCGGATCGTCCTGCTCGCCCAGGACCGCGGCGGCTGGGCACGGCTGTGCCGCCTGGTGTCGGCCGCGCACGCGTCGACCGGCGGCGGAGCACCGGTGCTGTCCTGGCCTGCGCTGCGCGAGCACGCCGGGCCGGGCCTGATCGCCCTGCTCGGACCGGTCTCCGAACCCGTCCGGATGCTCGCGCAGGGCCGCCCGGACCTCGCCGAACAGCAGCTGCTCCCGTGGCGCGACCTGTTCGGGCCACAGCTGCGCCTCGAGGCGCTCTCGTACGGCCTGCCCGGCACCGGACCAGGGTCGCTGAGGCTGGCCGCCCACACGGTCGGCCTGGCCGACCGGCTCGGCATCCCGGCCGTGCTGACCAACGCGACCCGCTACGCCGACCCCGGTCAGCACCGCACGGCGGATGTGCTGGACGCGGCCCGGCTGCTGCGGCCGATCGACCGGCGACAGCTCGACAGCGGCGAACGCTGGCTGAAGGACCCTGCCGCCATGGCCGGAATCGCGGAGCGGATCGCCCGGGCGGCCGGACAGGAGCGCGGTGCCGCCCGGCTGCTCGCCGCGACCGAGGACACCGCCCAGAGCTGCCGGATCGACCCGGCCGGGGATCTGGGGATGGGCCGCGTCCACTTCCCCGAGCCCGAGCTCGTCGGAGCCAGTGCCACCTCGGCCGCACGCGTCCTGCGCGAGCGCTGCGAGGCGGGCCTGGTTCGCCGCGGCCTGGACCGCTCGGCGGCCGCCCTGGTCCGGCTGAGCGAGGAGCTCGGCGTCATCGAAGAGCTCGGCTACCCGCCGTACTTCCTGACCGTGGCCACGGTCGTGGCCGACGCACGCGCGCTCGGCATCCGGGTGGCGGCCCGGGGCTCCGGCGCCGGGTCACTGGTCAACTACACGCTGGACATTTCGAACGTGGACCCGATCACCAACAGCCTGGTCTTCGAGCGGTTCATGTCGATGCGCCGCCGCAGCCTGCCCGACATCGACCTGGACACCGAGAGCGCCCGCCGCCTCGACGTCTACCGGGCGATCATCGAACGCTTCGGTACCGAGCGGATCGCGACCGTGGCGATGCCGGAGACCTACCGCGCCCGCTTCGCGCTGCGCGACACCGGGATGGCCCTCGGCATCGCCCCGGCCGAGGTCGACGAGATTGCAAAATCGTTTCCTCACATCCGCGCCGGTGACATCCGCGCCGCCCTGAAGGAGCTGCCGGAACTGCGCCCGCTCGCCGCCCGGGCGCAGCACTACGGCCTGCTGTGGGAGTTGGCCGAGGGGCTCGACGGCCTGCCGCGCGGGGTGGCCATGCACCCCTGCGGAGTTCTGCTGTCCGACTCCACCCTGTTGGACCGGACCCCGGTCGTGCCCACGTCCGGCGAGGCATTCCCGATGAGCCAGTTCGACAAGGAGGACGTCGAACAGATGGGGCTGCTGAAACTGGATGTGCTGGGTGTGCGGATGTGGTCGGCCATGGCCCACGCCACGGCGGAGATCAGCCGCGCCACCGGTGAGGCCGTCGACCTGGACGAGGTGCCCCTGGACGACCCGACGGTGTTCGACATGATCCGCGCCTCCGACACGCTGGGGACCTACCAGCTCGAATCGCCGGGTCAGCGCGACCTGCTGGCCCGGCTCCAGCCCACCACGGTGAACGACATCGTCGCCGACATCAGCCTGTTCCGGCCCGGTCCCGTCGCCGGGGGCATGCCGGAGCAGTACATCGCCGCCCGGCACAGCAACCGGTCGCCGCGGTATCCGCACAAGGATCTGGAGCCGGCACTCAGGGACACCTTCGGCGTCACGATCTGGCACGAGCAGATCATCGGAATCATCGCGACCATGACGGGGTGCGACCGGGCGCTGGCCGAGGAAGCACGACGGGCGCTGGCCTCCAGCGAACGTCAGCCGAAGGTCAAGGCCTGGTTCCACCGCGAGGCCACGGCACGCGGCTATGCGGCGGAGGTGCTGGCCGAGGTCTGGGGCATCCTGGAGGGGTTCGGGGCGTTCGGCTTCGCCCGCGCGCACGCCGCCGCCTTCGCCGTACCCGCGCTGCAGAGCGCCTGGTTGAAGGCCCACCATCCGGCGGCGCTCTACGCGGGACTGCTGGAGCACGACCCGGGGATGTGGCCGCGCCGGGTGATCCTGGCGGATGCCCGCAGGCACGGCGTGCCGATCCTGCCGGTGGACGTCTCCCGGTCCGGAACCGCCTACCGGATCGAGCAGGAGCGGGGAACCTGGGGTCTGCGGCTCGCCCTGTCCGGGGTCCGGGGCATCACCGCGGCCGAAGCGCGACGGATCGAGGCCGGGCAGCCGTACTCCTCGCTCACGGACTGGTGGCAGCGGACCCGCCCCTCGCTGCCGGTCGCCCAACACCTGGTGCAGATCGGCGCGGTGGACGCGATCGCCGCCGACCTGACCCGCCGCGACCTGCTGCTGCAGATAGCCGAACTGCACCACCAGCACCGCGCGACGGCGGTGGACGGCCAGCTGTCGCTCGCCGGCGGCGAGACGGCCGTCCGGGCGGGGCTTCCGGAGATGACCGAGGGCGAACGCACCGGCGCTGAGCTGGAGGTGCTCGGTATGGACACCTCCCGGCATCTGATGGAGCATCACCACCGGCTGCTGGAGGAGGTGGGCGCGACCCCGGCCCGACGGCTGCGGTCCGTTTCCGCGGGGGACAGCGTGCTCGTCGCCGGCATCCGGGCCTCGACCCAGACGCCGCCGATCGCCAGCGGACGCCGGGTCATCTTCGTCACGCTCGACGACGGGAGCGGCCTGGTCGACCTGGCGTTCTTCGAGGACAGCCACGAGGCCGTGGCCCACACCGTCTTCCACAGCGGACTGCTGCTGGTCCGCGGTACCCTCCAGCGCCGCGGCGGACGCGGCATCAGCATCGTGGGCACCGCCGCCTGGGACCTCCAGGAACTCGCCGACCTGCGGCAGAGCAGCGAGGGCCTCGACGCCGTCGCAACCCGGCTCGCCGACAGCCCCGGTGCGGAGGCGGCCGCTCAGGGCGCGGATCGGCCTGCCGGCCGGGGTGTCGGCCCGGCAGTCGAGCGCCGTCTGCGGGAGACCACCGGCGCCGAGCTGCATCCGTGGGCCGATCTGCAGCCTGCGGGTGACCGCTCCGCTCCGGCCCGTCGGCTCTGGCACGCATCGCCCGGGAGCGCCGGATGACTCCCACGGTGCTGTACGTGCACTTCCACCCCGCCTCCGGGCTTCTGCTCGGCGAGGACGCCTACGCACGGCTGCTGACGGTCCTTCACGAGATCACTCCGGTCGTTCAGGCCCTGCCGCCCGATGCCGCGCTGCTCGACCTCGACGGCGCGGTGCGGTACCACAACCGCAGCGTGGAGGATCTGGCTGTACTGATCCGCGTGCGGGTGCTGGGCCGGTACGGCTCCGACTCCACCATCGGCGTCGCCCCGAACCCCATGCTCGCCCGCATGACAGCGTGGGACGGCATGCCCGGCGGCGTGCGGTTGCTGCCCGACGACCCGGACGCCATCACGGAGTTCCTGGCCGACAAGTCCCCGATCGCGCTGCCCGACATCGGACCCGTCACCGCCAAGACGCTCGGCACATACGGGCTGACCAGCATCGGCCGGATCGCCGCCACCTCGATGGGCACCCTGCAGCGCATCCTCGGCGCCGACGCCGGGCGACTGCTCCACGAGCGGGCGCACGGGATCGACCGCTACCCGGTGGTACCGGGCCTGCCGCTGCGCACGGTCAGCGCGGAGCGGCGGTTCGAGCGCGACGAGACCGACCCGATCTCGCACCGCAGCGCCGTGCTCGCGGCCACGCGGGATCTGGGAGCCCGACTCCGCGTGGAAGGGCAGGTCGCGCAGTCGCTCACCCTCACGGTCCGCTACGCCGACGGCACGACGACGGTCCGCACCCGCGCGCTGGCCGAACCGACGGCGCACAGCCCCGACCTGACCGCTGCCGGGTACCGGCTGTACGAGCAACTCGGCCTGCAGCGCGCCCGAGTACGCACGATCACCCTCCGCACGGCGGGCCTCCGCCCCGCCGACACCGTCGCCCACCAGCTCAGCCTCGACCCCGACGACGACCGCTCCCGCCGCCTGGAATCCCTCGTCGACCGAACAGCGCTCCACTACGGCCACGTCAGCATCGCCCCCGCCGAACAGTACGGACGGGGGTGAGCGCGCTCCGAAGCTGATCAACTTCGTGTCAGGGGTGGGTTCCTGCTACGTTCCGTGGTCAAACGACAACAGAAAAGGTGACCCCGGCGGTGCGCCAACACCCCGGGGTCCGACACAAGGAGCAACACCTCCCGATGCGGATTCATCGTACTGCCCACGCACGCCACTTCACCGTGCTGCCCAACGCCCTGCTGCAGGACCGACGTCTCTCCTACACCGCCCGTGGCCTGCTCGGGGACCTCCTTACGCGTCCCGACGGCTGGCGCGAGGACGGCCGCCAGATGGCCGATCGCAGCCCGCAGGGACGGCTGGCGGTCAGCCGCGCGTTGAGGGAACTCACCCAGGCCGGGTACTACCGGGTGGACAAGGTTCGCCAGCCGGATGGGACGTTCATCAGCGAGGCCCACGTGTGGGACACGCCCCAGCAGCTCGCGCCAGATCTCACCCGTCCGGGTTCCGGTGCAGTGGCATCCGGGGACCCTGACTGCCACCCCGTAAAGGACTACCGACAAGAACCCTCCCTCCCCGCATCGCAGACCGTCGGGCAGCCGCGCAGCGACCGGGCTACTCCCGGTCCCACCAGCACGGCGGTGAACGAGGCCGTCGCCGTACTGTTCCGGGCGATCCGTCCTGAACCCCGCCTGCGGCTGGGGACGGTCGAGGCACTCGAACTCGCGCCCCTGGTCGCCGCCTGGTTGGAGCGTGGCTGCTCGCAGGCGGACCTGTCCCAGGCCCTGCTGCCGGGCCTGCCGGCGCGAATGCACTCGGCCGCCGGGCTGTTGCGGGACCGACTGGTCCGCAAGCTTCCCCCGGTGCCCGAACCTTCCGTCGCACCCACTACGAGGTGGTTCGAGTGCGGCGCGTGTGGCGATCCAGTGCCCCGGGCCGGTATCTGCCGATCCTGCGCGGGGCTTGGTACGCCCCCCGTGCGGGTAGGCGGTGGCGAGACGACCACGGCCCGGGGCATGGCGAAGGTGCGAGCCGCGATGCGCCCGATCGGAGGTCTACGGACAGCCGACGCGGGCTGACCAGCCGCGGGCAAGTCGCGCTTGCGCAGCAGGTCGGCGGAGGTCGGTGTAGTAGGCGTCGGGCAGGCGCAGGGCCTCGGCCACGACCTACTGGAACGGGCCCGAGCTGACGTATGCCAGGTACTGCTTGGCGGTGCGGACGGCGGCGAGCAGGTCGGGTGCGGCGGTCACCCAAGCCACTCACTCCGTGTTCATCCACCCCTTTTCTTCGGTCCACTCCTTGAGCTCCGCGTACTCAGCAGCAGCACTAATGGTTCAAAACTTGCCCCTCATGCCTACTTCCAAGAGAAAAGTTGCCCTGGCAAGGAGCGGAGGGGAGATTTCGTCCATGAAAGTTGCTCCCAGAGCATCCCCGGCGGATGTCCTTGGGATCCGTCGGGCGGCCGGGCAGAGCGACGTGGAGTCCGTCTGGCTGCGGGCTGAGTGCGAGCAGGTCGCCGTCGAGCCAGTAGACCTCAGCCGTAACGCGTACTCGGCCTTGAAGGAGCTCATCAAAGCCGGGGGAGACCCGGCTCGGGTGCCGGCCTTCACCCGTGCGCCCCACTTCGCCAACGACCCACAGTCCATCGCCAACGCGCTGGCCCTCTTCAATCGGATCTTCAAATGATGTACAACCTCTTTCTCACCGATGTGTTGGAACCGGATCGTCTCGCAGCGACGTTGGCCCAGTACTTCGACGTACCGTCCGCAGAGGTGGAGGTCTCCGACGCAAATGCCGATGAGGACCGGAATTGGGATGCTGTTCTGAGTTGCACATATGAGCAAGTGCACGGTGACCTCACCTGGGCGTTGGAGGTCACCGGCGCCGACAGGGAGTCAGGACGGGTGTCGGAGATTGACCTTGCTGCCGTTCTGGCTGCAGGACTCGGTCAGAGCGTGCTCTGTCCCGCCCAGCCCTTCCCGCCGAGCGCCTATTGGATCGCCTCGCCCGACGGCGTGCGCGCTCGGGCGCGTGTCTATGAGTCGGATGAGGAAGACCTCGTCTACACGATCGACGCGGTGAGCCGGGAGGTATCCGGACTCCCCCAGCTGCGTGTGGCGTCGCAGCCCGAGGTGATTCGGGAGCACCGTATGCCCACTCCGGTGGCTGCGGAGCTCGCCGTGCGACTGTCGGCGCGGCGTGAATCCGTTCCTGCTGACGGCAGAGAGTCGGTACCGGAGATTGAGCGGTACGTCCGGACACGCCTGGGTGCCTGGGAAGCCCTGGCCGCGCGTATGAAGTCGAACTGGCCCCCGGACGGTTGGTACCCCGTCGACTACTACCGCGAGGATCTGGAGACCCGCGACGAACTCGAAAGCGCGATCAGCGGCCTTGATGACGGGGCTGCGGAAATGCTCAGAGAGGCTCTGGGCAAGGTCGACGGCGTGTTCCGGGACAGCACTCTCGAGGACGGGGGAGCAACACTGGGTGAGGCCCTTTCGTTGACCCGTCTGGACCTCGCGCTTCGCGGTTGGTGGTGGCGGTGCATCCCGGATCCACTGCCCTGGGAACAGGCCGAGCTGTGAAGTTACTGGGAACAGTTGCCCCGGTGGTCAGTTCGCCAGGCGTCGGAGCCGTGTGCTGGCACCTTGGAGTACGTCGTCCCTCTTGCAGAAGGTGAAGCGGACCTGGGTGCGGCCGGCGTCGGGGTCGTCGTAGAAGACGGAGTTGGGGACGGCGACGACGCCGCAGCGTTCGGGGAGGGCGCGGCAGAAGGCGTAGCCGTCCTTCTCGCCGAAGGGGGCGATGTCGGTGGTGATGAAGTAGGTGCCCTGCGGGGTGAAGACCTCGAACCCGGCGGCGCGCAGGCCGTCGGCGAGCAGGTCGCGTTTGCGGAGCAGGTCGGTGCGCAGGGTGGTGAAGTAGCTGTCGGGCAGGCGCAGGGCCTCGGCGATGGCGTACTGGAACGGGCCTGAGCTGACGTAGGTCAGGTACTGCTTGGCGGTGCGGACGGCCGCGACGAGCTCGGCGGAGGCGGTCACCCAGCCGACCTTCCAGCCGGTGAAGGAGAAGGTCTTGCCTGCGGAGGAGATGGAGACGGTGCGCTCGCGCATGCCGGGCAGGGCGGCGATGGGGTGGTGGGCACCGTCGAAGACCAGGTGCTCGTAGACCTCGTCGGTGACCACCAGGAGGTCGCGCTCGCAGGCGAGTTCGGCGATGATGCCCAGTTCCTCGGGTGAGAGGACCATGCCGGTGGGGTTGTGGGGCGAGTTGAGCAGCAGCAGCCGGGTGCGCGGGGTGATCGCGGCGCGCAGGGCGTCCAGGTCGGGCCGGAAGTCGGGCGCGCGGAGCGTGAGCGGGACGCGGGTGGCTCCCGCCATGGCGATGCAGGCGGCGTAGGAGTCGTAGAACGGCTCGAACGCGATGACCTCGTCGCCGGGTTCGAGCAGCGCGAGCAGGGAGGCGGCGATGGCCTCGGTCGCGCCCGCGGTGACGAGGACCTCGCGGTCGGGGTCGTAGGCGAGGCCGTAGAAGCGCTGCTGGTGTTCGGCGACGGCGGCGCGCAGCTCGGGGATTCCGGGCCCCGGCGGGTACTGGTTGCCGTGCCCCGCGCGGATGGCGCGGACCGCCGCCTCGGCGATCTCGGCTGGTCCGTCGGTGTCGGGGAAGCCCTGCCCGAGGTTGATCGACCCGGTCGCGATGGCCAGCGCCGACATCTCCGCGAAGATAGTGGTCCCCATCCCGTCCAGACGGCGGTTCAGCAGCGGCCTCGCACTCATGCGCCCACGTCTCCTTCGACTGCGGTGTCCCGAACCGCAGACTAGAGGATTCGCGCCCCGGGTCGCGTCGCTGGGGCGGCCCGGAGCGGCCCCGGGGCGGGGCTCCGGCGTGGTGCGCCCGGCGCTCCCCAGGCCGCAAGGGGGAGCGCCGGGCGGGACGCCGTGCCGTCCCCCGACGGCCGGTGTCCGGTCTGGGGCGCCCGATCCGAGCGGTTCCGCTCAGCCCGCCGCCGCGACGTTCTTGACCAGGTGCCTGGTCAGCGTCACACCCTCGGAGCCGGTGGTGTTCTGGTCGTTGTAGAGGGTCGTCACCACCCGGTTCCCGACCCGGGCCGCGACCAGCGTGGTCCCTCCGCTGAAGGACTTCGACGTGATGACCGCCTGCACCGCCTCGTCCCCCAGTCCGGGAATGCTCTTCGTCGTGAGCTTCGCCGTGTAGGCCGTACCGCTCTGGACGAGCTTGAAGGTGGCGCACTCCGCGAAGACGTGCTTCAGGTGGGCTATGACCGTGTGCGCGTCGCTGCCCCGGAAGGCGTCGATCTGCTGCGCGAACATGTTGCTGTAGCTGTCGGTGAAGTCGTTCCCGGCGAAGGAGCCGCTGCCGATCCCCGCAGCGGTGATCCAGTTCGTGGCTCCGAGGGCGTCGCACGCCTTCGCGGTGGAGACCGCGGCCGTGGAGGGCTCGATGAACACGTCGCCGCTGTTCTGCGACCCGCTCGGGTCCGCCTTGAGTGACTTCGGGACCGCCCCGGAGGGGAGCAGCAGGGAGGCGAGCTTCGTCCCCGTGGACACTCCGGCGTTGGGGTCGGCCTGGGCCGCAGGCGTGGTCGCGGTGGTCGCTGACGGGGCGTCCGAGGCCGCACCGGACGCGGCCGGCACGGCGGATGTCTGCGTGGCGGAGGAGCAGGCGGCGAGGCCGAGGACTGCGGTGGCGCAGACCGCCGCCAGGAGGGTCCGGTGAAGGTGCTGAGACATGCGGGGGAGGTGCCCCTTCCGGGCTGGTGCTTGTGATCGGCAGGACAATGAGACCATTGCTTGTGAACCGCGTCAACACAAATTCTATCCGTGAAGCGGCGTGTATGATCAGCCTCTCGCCGTCCAGCCGCCACAGAAGGGGCCCGCACAGTGCCGGAGCGCAGGACACCGGAGCGCAGGACACCTGAGCACAGGACAGAGGTCACGGCGGGCGGGATTGCGCGGCTCGCGGGAGTCGGGCGCGCCGCCGTCAGCAACTGGCGCCGCCGGCACGCGGACTTCCCCAAGCCTGTCGGCGGCACGGACACCAGCCCCACCTTTGACCTCGGCGAGACCGAACAATGGCTGCGCGACCAGGGAAAACTGACCCGTGTCCCGCTGCGGGAACGGGTCTGGCAGCAGGTCGAACAGGACCCGGCCGGAGCTGCCGCGGCGCTGCGCCGGATCGGAGCCGTGCTGCTGCTGGTCCGCGACCGGCCGACGGTGTGGGCGGGCCTGGCCTCCGCGACCGATCAGAACCTTGCGTCCGGTCTGCCCGACGCGCTCGCCGACGTGCTGCGGGAACGGCTGGGCGACGACCACCCGGTGCCGGTTCCAACGGCGGACGAGGCGTCAGCATGCCTGCCACTGCTGCGCGGCGGCGCCGAACTCGGCGGCGGCCTCGGCCCGCGCCAGGCGTTCGAGTTCCTGATGAGCCGTCATATGGAGTCAGGTGCACGCCAGTACACGCTGACGCCGGCCGAACCAGCGGAACTCATGGCCGAACTCGCGGGCCCGGCAGGCAGGGTGCTCGACCCGGCGTGCGGCTTCGGTGGGCTGCTGCGCGCCGCCGGGCCCTCGGCGGCGGTGTCCGGCCAGGAGCTGGATCCGGACCTCGCCGCGCTGACCGCCCTGCGCCTCGCCCTGCACACGGACGGGCCGGTCCGGGTCCGGGTCGGCGACAGCCTGCGCGCGGACGCGTTCCCCGGGCTCGGCGCGGACGCGGTGCTGTGCCACCCGCCGTTCAACGAACGCGCCTGGGGCCACGACGAGCTCGCCTACGACGCCCGCTGGGAATACGGGTTCCCGCCGCGCACCGAATCCGAACTCGCCTGGGTCCAGCACGCGCTGGCACACGCGCGGGAAGGCGGCAGCGTCGTCCTGCTGATGCCGCCCGCCGCGGCCTCCCGCCGCTCCGGACGCCGGATCCGGGCCGACCTGCTGCGCCGTGGGGCACTGCGCGCAGTGATCGCCCTGCCCGCCGGAGCGGCGCCGCCGTTCGGCATCCCGCTGCACCTGTGGGTGCTGCGCCGCCCCGGCGCAGGCTCGCCCCCGCCGCAGCAGCTCCTCCTGGTGGACGCGGGCGACCTGGGCGGCGGCGAGAAGCTGCCGTGGCAGGCCGTCCGCACGGCGGTGCTCGAGGCGTGGCGCGCCTTCGACCAGGACGGGGCCGTGCCTCAGCGGCCCGGTCTCAGCCGCACGTTGCAGGTGATCGACCTGCTGGACGACGACGTGGACCTCGCCCCTGCGCGGCACCTCGCGCCGCCGGTGGTGGGCGGCGGGGCGACCGGACTGACCGAGGTCCGCGACCGGCTCACGTCCACCCTGCGCCGTACCGCCGAGCTGGCACCCGCCGCCGGCAGTCGGGGGGAGCCCGCGCACTGGCCGCTGACCAGCGTCGGCGAGCTGGCCCGGGCGGGGGCGCTGGTGATGCGGGCCGGCGGCGCCGGAGCGATCGCCGGCAGTGGCGGCACCGGCGACCGCGGCGGTACTGGCGGCGATGGCGGTACCAGCGACGGGGGCAGCAGCACGGCGGTGCTGACCGAGCACGACGTCGTGGCCGGTAGCGGGCCCTCCGGCGTACTGCCCGAAGGGGCCGACGAGGAGCCCGTGTTGACCCGGATCGGCGACGTGGTGGTACCGGTCCTCGGCCGGGGCGCGGTGGCCCGGCTCGTCGACGAGGCGACGGCGGGAGCCGCGCTGGGCCGCAACGTCTACCTGCTGCGGCCCGACCCGGCGGCGCTCGACCCGTGGTTCCTGGCCGGGTTCCTGCGCGGCACCGCCAACAACCGGCAGGCCAGCAGCTACACCACCAGCTCCACCCGGCTGGACGTGCGCCGGCTCCAGGTGCCCCGACTGCCGCTCGCCGACCAGCGGCGCTACGGCGAGCGTTTCCGCACCCTGGCCGCGTTCGAGGAAGCGCTGCGGCTCACCGGCAGGCTGGGCGAACAACTCGTGCAGGGCCTGTACGACGGATTGACGGACGGCAGCGTCGATCCGGAATGACACGGTGGCCGTCCCAGCGGGGCGGCGGGGTCGCTACGCTCACCCCAGCACCGGCTGCCCGCGCCATCGGGACGGCCGCCGCGACGGCCATGCGACCGCCGCCGCCACCGCCCGACGACCAGGAGCTGCGCCATGTTCGGCACCGGCCCGATACCGCCGCCGCCTCCCGCCCTGGGCAGGCGGGTGGCGACCCTGCTCCTGCGCGCCTTCTTCACCGTCGTTCCGCTGGCGACGATCGGCATCCTCGCCTGGGTGCCGATGCTGCGGCTGGCGATCGGGCGCGGCCGGTTCCGGGACTGGATCTGGTTCGGCGTGGTGGCGGTGCTGTCCACCGGGAGCTTCGTGCTGGTCGGGAGCGCAGCGGAGGACAGCGCCTGGCAGAACACCGGCGGGTTCGTGCTCGTCTCGGACGCCGTCTTCGCCTGCGTCTACTTCCTGGTCTCCGATCTACGGCGGCAGGACGAACGCCGGGTACAGCAGCACCTCCCGTACCCGCCGTACGGCGCCTACCCGCCGCCGGCCGCACCCGCCGGCCGCATCGTGCAGGTCAGGGCGGAGCTCGACGAGCTGAGCGCCTACCTCCGCCGGCAGGAGGGGCGTTGAACGGGCGGATCATCGCCGAACGGTACGAGCTGGCGACGCTCGTCGGGCAGGGCGGCATGGGCCAGGTGTGGACGGCCTTCGACCGCCACCTGCACCGGCGGGTGGCCGTCAAGCTGCTCCGTCCCGACCGGACGGCGCGGCCGGAGGACTCCGACGAGCTGCGCCGCCGCTTCGCCCGCGAGTCCCGGGTCACCGCCCAGGTCGACCATCCGGGACTGGTCACGGTGCACGACGCGGGCGGCGACGGCGACGACCTCTACCTGGTGATGCAGTACGTCGACGGCGCCGACCTGGCCGACCATCTGGCCGAGCACGACCCGTACCCCTGGCCGTGGGCGGTCGCGGTGGCAGCGCAGCTGTGCTCGGTGCTGGCGGCGGTGCACGCGGTGCCGGTGGTGCACCGCGACCTCAAGCCGCGCAACCTGATGGTCCGCCCGGACGGCACGCTGGTCGTGCTCGACCTCGGCGTCGCCGCCGTGCTGGACAGTGACACCACCCGGCTCACCCGGAGCGGCGCGCCCATCGGCACCCCCGCATACATGGCGCCGGAGCAGGCGATGGGCGGCGCGGTCGGCCCGCGTACCGACCTCTACGCGCTCGGCGTGGTCCTGCACGAACTGCTCAGCGGCACCGTCCCGTTCGCTGGCGCCTCGGCCCTCGGCGTGCTGCACCGCCACCTCTACGAACCGCCGGTGCCGCTGCGCCAGGTCCGTCCCGAGGTGCCGGAGCCGCTGGAGGCGCTGGTGCTGCGGCTGCTCGCCAAGGACCCGTGGCACCGGCCGACCGACGCGCAGGAGGTCTACCGGGCGCTGGCCCCGCTGCTGCCGGTACCCGCCGCGGCACTCCCCGGCGGCGCCACCGGTCCCATGGACCCCACCCGGCCGTTCCTGCGCCCGTACGCGCCATGGCCCGACCGGCAGGCGTCCAACGGGCCGCCGCCGACCGGGCAGCCGCCGACCGGACAGGAGCCGACCAGCCCCCCGCCGACCGCGCAGGCACAGCCCGCCCCCCGCCCGGCCGCCCCCCGCCCGGCCGCCGCCCGGAGCACGAGCGTTGCCGCAGCCGTCGACGAGGTGAAACGACTCCTCGACGCGGGACGGCTCACCCAGGCGGTGGGCGTACTCGGCGACGTCCTGCCCGCCGCCACAGCCGAGCACGGCCCGCACTCCCCGGTCGTAGGCATGCTGCGCAAGCAGTACGCGGCGACGCTGATGGAGGACGGCCAGTTCCGGGCCGCCCTGCCGGAACTGCGCCGGCTGGCCGAGGACCGCGCCGCCGAAGCGGGCCCGACGGACCTCCAGGTCCTGCGCTTCCGCTTCGAGGCCGCGCAGTGCCTGGAGCAGCTCGGCGAGACGGTCCCGGCGCTAGCCGAGTACCGAGCCCTGCTGCCGTACGTCGAGCAGCAGGCCGCCGCGGACCCGGCACTTCCCCTGGAAGTCCGGCACCGGACAGGCCAGTTGCTGCTGAGAGCCGGCGATCGGACCGGAGCCCGCGAGGTCCTGCAACGGCTGCTGTTCGACGCGGAACGGCTGCACGGCCCGCAGCACCCGCTGGCCGCCGAGGCCCGGCGCGCGCTGGAGTGGCTGCGCCGAGTACACGCCTGAGCGCACGGCTGAGCACACGCCTGAGCACACGCCTGAGCCATCCTGTCTGCACACTGTCGCTGCTGTTGATCCACTGTGGAGGGGGAAACGATGATCTGGGTGATCGCCGGAGTGCTGGTCACCGTGGCGCCGTTGATCGTCTGGTGTATGACCGTGCGGACGCACCGGGTCGGCTGGGCGATCGGCGCGCTGCTTGTGCTCCTCGGCGCGGCCAAACTCGGCCTGTCCAACCATCTGGTCGAGGTCGAGCGCGGGCAGAACGATCTCATCGTGCTGGCCCTGCTGCTGCCGGTACTGGTGGTGCCGGCGGGCTGGCTGCTGGAGCGGCGGCTGGCCGGACCTCGGACCGTGGTGGACCCGCTGGAGGACCGCCGGGGCGCCGGCATCGCCGGGCTGGTCGGGTACGCCCTGGCCGCCTGCGCGGTATCGGTGTTCATGTGCATGGTCGGTGGCGATGCGGTCATCCCGTCGACCGACCAGTTGCTCCCGCTGCCCGCCGGACTCACCGTCGTCGACCGAAGCAGCGGGGGCTGCGGGTCGGACACCTGTTCCAGCGGGATCACGGTGACCGGCGACGCGGGGCTTACCCAGAACCAGATCGAGCAGCGACTGGGGCAGTACCTGGAGCAGCAGCACGGCTGGCACCTCGACGCAGACGGGCAGGACTGCCGCCCCGCAGGGTGGGTCATCGACCGTACCCAACTGTGCGTGTCGGTCGGGTCCACGCCCGGGAGCGGTCAGGCGTTCGTGGAGATCGCGGACAGCAGCAGCCGCTGACGGCGAGCAGCGCACCGGCGCTCGGCGGCGCTGGACGACGCAGGGGGCCGGTACACGTGACGCGTACCGGCCCCCTGCGGGGTTCCTGCCGCGGATCAGCTCTCGGCGGAGCCGTCCTCGCCTTCGCCTTCTTCGGTGTCGACGTCCTTGGCCAGGCCGAGGCGCTCGGCCAGCCACTGGTCGAAGGTGACCGCAGCCTGGGTCCAGTTCGCCGTCATCGCGACGAAGTAGTTGATGTTGACACCCATACCGACGATCATCTGCGACTCGCCGATGATCCGGACCACACCGTCGTCATGCGTGTGCGTGTACACCTTCGGCCACAGGGTCTCGCGGTTCCACTCGTCCAGGGCCTCGAGCAGCTCGGCCTTGTTCTCGATCGGGTGCGGCCGGTCGTAGAAGGCGCGGACCGCGAAGAGCTCCTTCTGGTCGCCACGGAACATGTAGTAGACGCGGAAGCCCTCCCAGGGGGCGAGCAGGTCGCCCTCCTCGTCCACGGCGTGCTTCAGCTCCATCTGGTCCAGCAGCTGCTTCACCAGTTCCTGGTCCGGGACGACCACCGGCGGCGGCCCGGCCTCGCCCGACGGCTGCGGCTGCTGCTGCGGCACCCCGAATGACGGGATGGAGGACGGGTCGATGCTCATATCTGGCCGAGTTCCCTTCGAGTGGACTTACCGTCTCCATCCTGCCTCATGCCCGCGCCCCGGCGAAGCCTCAGCCCTGCTTCTCCAGCGAGTGCGCGACGCGCTCCACCGGACGGACGGTGAGCCGGTCCGCTTCCTGGTCCGTGTCGACCTCGATGGCGTCGCCGTCGTGGACGTCCCCGGCCAGGATCGCCCGGGCCAGCTGGTCACCGATCGCGGACTGGACCAGGCGCCGCAGCGGGCGGGCGCCGTACGCCGGGTCGTAACCGGTCAGCGCGAGCCAGTCGCGGGCGGCCGGGGTGACCTCCAGGGTCAGCCGGCGGTCGGCGAGTCGCTTCCCGAGCGAGGCGACCTGCAGGTCCACGATCCGGGCGAGCTCCTCCGTGCCCAGCGGGTCGAAGACCACGATGTCGTCGAGCCGGTTCAGGAACTCCGGCTTGAAAGACGTGCGCACCGTCTCCAGCACGCGGGCCTTCTTGACGTCGTCGTCCAGCTCCGGGTCGGCCAGCCACTGCGAGCCCAGGTTGGAGGTGAGGATCAGGATGGTGTTGCGGAAGTCCACCGTCCGCCCCTGACCATCCGTCAGCCGACCGTCGTCCAGGACCTGCAGCAAGATGTCAAAGACCTCCGGGTGCGCCTTCTCCACCTCGTCCAGCAGCACCACACCGTACGGACGGCGCCGCACCGCCTCGGTGAGCTGGCCGCCCTCCTCGTAGCCCACATAGCCGGGAGGCGCGCCGACGAGCCGCGCCACCGAGTGCTTCTCCCCGTACTCGCTCATGTCGATCCGGACCATGGCCCGCTCGTCGTCGAAGAGAAAGTCCGCGAGCGCCTTCGCCAGTTCGGTCTTGCCGACGCCGGTCGGTCCCAGGAACAGGAAGGAGCCGGTGGGCCGGTCCGGGTCGGAGATGCCCGAGCGCGAGCGCCGGACCGCGTCCGACACCGTCTGCACCGCCGTGGCCTGACCGATCAGCCGGCGGCCGAGCTCCTGTTCCATCCGCAGCAGCTTCGCCGTCTCTCCCTCCAGCAGCCGGCCGGCCGGGATGCCGGTCCAGGATGCGACGACGTCGGCGACGTCGTCCGGACCGACCTCCTCCTTGACCATGGTCGCGGTGGTGGCCTCGGTACGGGCGGCGTCCTGCGCCTGGGCGAGCTCCTGCTCGGCGGCGGGGATCTCCGCGTACATCAGCCGGGAGGCGGTGGTGAAGTCGCCGTCGCGCTGGGCACGCTCGGCCTGGCCCCGCAGGTCGTCCAGGCGCTCCTTGAGCTCGCCGACCTTGTTCAGGGTCGACTTCTCCTGCTGCCACCGGGCGGTGAGACCGGCCAGCTGCTCCTGGCGGTCGGCCAGGTCGCGGCGCAGCCGTTGCAGACGCTCGACCGAGGCGGCGTCGGACTCCTTGGCGAGCGCCATCTCCTCCATCCGCAGCCGGTCGACCGCCCGCTGCAGCTCGTCGATCTCCACCGGGGAGGAGTCGATCTCCATGCGCAGCCGGGACGCCGCCTCGTCGACCAGGTCGATGGCCTTGTCGGGCAAGAAGCGGGAGGTGATGTAGCGGTTGGACAGGGTGGCCGCGGCGACCAGCGCGGCGTCCGAGATCTGCACCTTGTGGTGTGCCTCGTAGCGGCTCTTGAGGCCGCGCAGGATGGCGATGGAGTCCTCCACGGACGGCTCGCCGACCATGACCTGCTGGAACCGCCGCTCCAGCGCGGCGTCCTTCTCGATCCGCTCGCGGTACTCGTCCAGCGTGGTCGCGCCGACCATACGCAGCTCGCCGCGCGCCAGCATCGGCTTGAGCATGTTGCCCGCGTCCATCGCCGAGTCGCCGCCCGCACCCGCGCCGACGAGCGTGTGCAGCTCGTCGATGAAGGTGATGACCTGGCCCTCGCTCTGCTTGATGTCGGCGAGCACGGCCTTCAGCCGCTCCTCGAACTCACCGCGGTACTTGGCGCCGGCGACCATCGCGCTCAGGTCCAGGGAGACCAGGCGCTTGCCCCGCAGCGACTCGGGGACGTCACCGGCGACGATCCGCTGCGCCAGGCCCTCGACCACGGCGGTCTTGCCGACACCGGGCTCGCCGATCAGCACCGGGTTGTTCTTGGTGCGCCGGGACAGCACCTGGACGACCCGGCGGATCTCCTGGTCCCGGCCGATGACCGGGTCGAGCTTGCCGTCGCGGGCGGCCTGGGTGAGGTCGGCGCCGTACTTCTCCAGCGCCTTGTAGGTCCCCTCGGGGTCGGCGGAGGTCACCCTGGAGCTGCCCCGCACCTCCTTGAAGGCGGCCAGCAGCGACTTGGGCGTCGCACCCTCGGCCTTGAGCGCCTCGGCGACGGAGCCGCCCTCGGCGGCCAGGCCGACCAGCAGGTGCTCGGTGGAGACGAAGGCGTCGTCGAGTTCGGCGGCCCGAGCGGCGGCCTCGTTGAGGGTTGCCACGGTCTGCCGGGCCAGCTGCGGGGCGGACACCGTCGACCCCTGCGCGCTGGGCAGTGCTGCGTACAGGCGCTGGGCGGCGGCACCGAGCCTGCCCGGGTCGGCGCCGACGGCCTCCAGCAGCGGTCGGGCGATGCCTTCGGGCTGCTCCAGCAGTGCGAGCAGCATGTGCACCGGCGTCACATCCGGGTTGCCCGCGCTCGACGCCTGCCGGATCGCGGCCGACAGGGCTTCCTGTGCCTTGGTGGTGAGCTTGCTCGCGTCCACGCTTCCGTGTCCTCCTGATACTCGCCGTACTCGACCCTGGTGCTCGACTGTGCTGTGCTGCTGCCTACAGCATGACCTAAGTTGAGTCTATTCCACTCAAGGCTCCGCGAGGGCGGGTCTCAGGAGGCGTCTCCCAGAAGGCGGGTGGACCTGCGGTCAGCCCTCGTGTTCGTGCTCCAGTCGCTGCAGATGGTCCACGCACACCGCGACGCACAGCAGCAGCGAGACGTCCTGGCCGTCCTCGATGTCGATGCCATAGGCGTCCCTGATGCTGAACCACTTCCGGCTGATCCGTGCGACCCGGTGACCGCCGTCCTCGATGTCGAACTCGTGGTCGAGGATGTTGCCGTGCACCTCCAGCTCGCGCCCGTCAGCGAGATGGGCCTCGTACTTGTCGCGGAAGGGGGTGAACAGCTTCTTCTTCACCGTGGCGAGGGTCTCGCCGTCGCGCTCGATCTTCATCGCGTCACGGACGCTGACGAGCTTCTTCTTGATCACCGCGACCTTCACCCCGGACGGGTCCTTCAGCTCGAAGGTGTCCGAGATCCGCAGCACCTTCCCGTCCACCAGGAACGCCTTCTCGCCGTGCTCGGTGGTGATCCAGTGGTCGTCACCGATCGAGAACATCCGATCCCGCATCAGGAACTTCATTCCGCTTCGCCTCCGAGAGTCGTCCGTCGCGCTTCACCGACGGTGCTTCACCGACGGTGCCACACCGACAAGGACGCATTCCCCGCAGGGCAAGTTCCTATCACCCGTGCAGGGCTGCGTACGACGGTGAATTTCTTGAGGTGGACATGGAGACTTCTGAGTTGCCCGGCGGTAACGTGACAGTTCGTCATGTTCCTGTCGCCCGGAACGAGTCCACCCGTCTGGGAGGGTCAGCGATGCGCCGATCCCGTAGCACCTTCCGCCGTGGTCACCGGGCTTCCGGGGTCCTCGCCCTCGCAGCCGCGGCCGCGCTGATCGCTCCGGCCGCCATGAGCCCGGCGTCCGGCGCCGCTCCCGGCCAGGCGCCGGCGGCGGTCGCCGACTACTGCGGCGGCCAGTGTTCCGACATCCTGCCGCCGGGAGAGAACGGCAGCGAGACGCTGGCGCAGATCATCCTGTTCAAGCTGTTCGGTGCGCGGCCGTCCAACAACAACGACCAGTTGGCGCCGTACGCGAACCTGGTCACCTCGTACACCGGGCTGACCAACAGTCAGATCAACACCTTCTACAACAGTTCCGCGCTCGGGGTCCCGGCGAACCAGGTGCAGAGCACCGAGCAGCCCGAACCCGGCGTCACCATCACCCGCGACAGCAGCGGCATCCCGCACATCCACGGAGACACCCGCCCGGAGACCGAGTTCGGGGCCGGGTACGCCGGCGGCGAGGACCGGCTCTGGGTGATGGACCTGATGCGTCACCTCGGCCGCGCCGAGATGAGCTCCTTCGCCGGCGGCGCCCCGGCCAACCGGGCCCTGGAGCAGAACCTCTGGCAGACCGCCCCCTACACGGACGCGGATCTCCAGTCGCAGGTCACCGCGCTGGCGCTGGACGGCGCGCGCGGCGCCCAGGTGAAGAGCGACATCGACAGCTACCTGGGCGGCGTCAACGCCTACATCGCCCAGGTCCAGGCAGCGAACGACTTCCCCGGCGAGTACGACCTGACCGGCAAGCCGATCCAGCCGTTCACCGAGACGGACATGATCGCGATCGCCGGAGTCATCGGTGGCCTGTTCGGCAACGGCGGCGGGCAGGAGCTGCAGTCCGCCCTGGTCAAGGAGGCGGCCGAGGCGCAGTACGGCGTCG
This sequence comes from Streptacidiphilus sp. MAP12-16, assembly GCF_041262165.1. Taxonomy (NCBI): domain Bacteria; kingdom Bacillati; phylum Actinomycetota; class Actinomycetes; order Kitasatosporales; family Streptomycetaceae; genus Streptacidiphilus; species Streptacidiphilus sp. MAP12-16. The sequence continues at coordinate 47,784 of NZ_JBGCBY010000025.1, read as the reverse complement.
TCAAGGGTGACGCGGTCTGGTCCGCGCTGCGCGAGCAGAACGATCCCGAGACGACGCTGACCCTGCACGCCGGTCAGTCCTTCCCGTACGGCGAGCCCTCGGGAAGCCAGGCCGGCGCGGCGATGCCCGACTCGGGGTCGGTCAGCGCGGTCCACATCGTGCAGAACGCGACCGGGTCGGGAGCCGCGGCCGCGAAGTCGTCACTGGCAGCGCCCAAGGCCACGGCCGCCGCGCTGGCCCGTCTCGCGGCCAAGGTGCCCGCGCCGCTTCGCTCCAGGATCGGCGCCGTGAACGGGATGTTCGACAGCGGTGCGCTGCCGGGCGTCGACCTGCCCGCCCCCGGGCAGCAGCACCCCGGCATGTCCAACGCGCTGGTGGTCTCCGGGGCGAACAGCGCCTCCGGCCACCCGATCGCCGTCTTCGGTCCTCAGACCGGCTACTTCGCGCCGCAACTGCTCATGCTGGAGGAGATCGAGGGCCCAGGTCTGAGCGCGCGCGGCGTCTCCTTCGCCGGACTGAACTTCTACGTCGAGCTGGGCCGTGGGCCCGGCTACTCCTGGAGCGCGACCTCCGGGGAGCAGGACACCGCGGACACCTTCGCGGTGAAGCTGTGCAACGCCGACGGCAGTCCGGCGACGACCAGTTCGACGTCGTACCTGGACAACGGCGTCTGCACGCCGATGCAACAGCTGAAGCGGTCCGACGCGTGGAGTCCGACGGTCGCCGACGGTACCGCCGCCGGCTCCTACGACCTGGTGATGTACCGGACCCACTACGGCCTGGTCGACTACACGGCCACAGTCGGAGGAGTCCCGGTGGCCTACACCCTCCAGCGCTCGACATACCTGCACGAGGCGATCTCCGCCATCGGCTTCCAGATGTTCAACGACCCGAGCGTGATGTCGACCCCGGCCGGATTCCAGAGCGCGGCGGCCCAGGTCGGCTACGACTTCAACTGGTTCTACGTGAACTCCACCCAGACCGCGTACTTCGACTCCGGCCTGAACCCGGTGCGCGCGGCCGGAACCGACCCGAACCTCCCGATCTGGGGCACCCCGGCAGACGAGTGGGTGGGCTGGGACCCGACCACCGGCACCTCCGCGGACACACCACCCTCGGCGCACCCGAACGCGACCGACCAGGACTACTTCGTCAGCTGGAACAACAAGCAGGCCCGCGACTACAGCGCCGCCGACGGCAACTTCAGCTACGGCCCGGTCCAGCGCGTCGACCTGCTCGACCAGGGGATCAAGGCCTACCTCGGCACCGGTGCGAAGTTCACCCGGGCCGCACTGGTCCAGGTGATGGAGCGGGCGGCGGTCACCGATCTGCGCGGTAAGGAGGTCCTGCCGCTGCTGCTCCAGGTGATCAACAGTGCCCCGGTCACCGATCCCACCCAGCAGGCCCTGGTCGCCGAGCTCACCGGCTGGCTGAAGGACGGCGTCACCATCACGCCCACCTCGCCCGGAGCCACCTCGTTCCAGGACTCCGCTGCGATCCAGCTGTTCGACGCCTGGTGGCCGCTGCTGGTGCAGGCCGAGTTCGGACCCGGGATGGGCAACAACCTGTTCACCTCGCTCGTCAACGCCATGCCGGTCAACGACTCGCCCTCGGGCGGGCAGCAGATCAGCACCACCGGTACCGCCGCGTCGTCCAACCAGGCGCAGCCGCACAAGGGTTCGGCGTTCCAGTACGGCTGGTGGGGCTACGTCAGCAAGGACCTGCGGACGGCCCTGGGGCAGCCCGGGCAGGACCCGCTCCCGGTGGCGTACTGCGGCAGCGGGAGCCTGTCGGCATGCCGCACCGCACTGCTCGGCTCGCTGTCGTCCGCCGCGGCGCAGTCGGCCGCGACGGTCTACCCGAGCGACGCGTCGTGCTCGGCCGGCGACCAGTGGTGTGCGGACAGCATCATCCAGGATCCGCTCGGCGGCATCACCGACCCCCAGACGACGTGGCAGAACCGCCCGACCTACCAGCAGGTCGTCGAATTCCCGTCAGCTCCCTGATGAATCCTGCCGGTCGAGGGGCATTCCGGGCTGCCCGGGGTGCCCCTCCTCGCGCCAAGGCCCCGTCGGTCATCCGGGGATTCTCCCTCCTTTCGGTCGTATACGTGATAGATAGGAGCGTCGCCGTTCCCGTCCTGTGAAGGAAGCGCGCCATGACGAACAGCCAGATCCCCGGTATCGACACCACCGTCGCACCGAGCAGCGAAGGCTGCGTCGACTGCCTGGCCGGCCAGGGACCGGGCTGGTGGCTCCACCTCCGCCGCTGCGCGGCCTGCGGGCACATCGGCTGCTGCGACTCCTCCCCCTCGCAGCACGCGTCCGGTCACGCCCGCAAGGCGGGACACCCCTTCCTGACGAGTTTTGAGCCCGGGGAGGACTGGTTCTGGAACACCGACACAGAGCAGTTCTACGACGGCCCGCACCTCCCGTCCCCGCAGTCGCGCCCGCTCACCCAGCCCTCCCCCGGACCGGCCGGCAAAGTACCGGCCGACTGGCAACGGCACCTGCACTGAGCCGGCCGGACCGAGCCACCCGGGGGCCGGGTGAACCTCCCCCGGAATGCCGGCGCAACCCGATGCGGTTGGATGTAGGCATGGCTTCACGTGCACGAGTACGCGCCCCCGAACTGGTCGGCAAGGGCGGATGGATCAACACCGGTGGCAGCACGACGCTGGTCCAACCGTGTTGCCAAGGGCGATCTAGAAGCGTGGCAATGCGAGCAGGTTGTCCGTCCAGACGCCATCCGAGTAAGTGCGGAGGTAGGGAGGTAAGGCGTTGACGACGCCGACCGGCACCGAAGACGCGCCATTGCGCACATGAGCTACATGGTCGCCGCCCCCCTTCAGCCAGGCCACCATGTCGGCTGTGGTGATTTCCGTGGCATTCCCGCCGTTGGAGTTCTGCCATCGGACGCGGGCGATGTGCTCGTGCTTCGTACCGCCGACGAGGTGTACTGCGGTGATGTAGATCATCATGATCTCCTGTGTGCGACGGAGGTGGGCCAGGGGGACCTGGCCCACCGGCTTACTAGCGCTCGCGCCGGACACCCTTGAAGGGCGAGCCGTCGGCCTTCCCGTCCATGAACTGGCCGTTCGAGGCGCGCTTGGTCCAGATCCGAGTGAGAGGGTTCTTGGTCTGGCTACGCCCCTTGACGCTGCCGCGCCGGAACCCCTTGCCCGTGTTGGTCGCCATCGGTTTCCTGCCTTCCGCTCTGAGATGATCAGGTTGACCATCGCCACTTGCTAGATCGACATCAGTACCGATCTCGCAATCAGGGTACGAGGGCTAGTTTGACTTATGCAAGTGATTCCTGTTGTGCAAGACTGGTAGGCGAAGGGAGGAGATCATGAGCGAGCGGAACGCAGCAGGTCGCTTTGATGCAGTCGCGTTTCACGCGGCCCTGGAACGCACCCGTCAAGATCGAGGTCTCCTGTGGAAGCACGTTGCAGATCAAGCTGGGGTCAGCGCATCCACGCTCACTCGGCTTGCACAGGGGCGCAGGCCAGACGTCGATGGGCTAGCAGCCCTCGTCGCATGGGCACATCTCAGCGCGGACGATTTTGTGCGTCGCACCGAGGAGCCGGGAGCGCCGGACACGCTTACCAAGGTGGCGACTCACCTTCGCGGTGACCGGAACCTAACCCCTGAAGCCGCTGAGGCGCTCGAAGCGCTGATCGCGGTTGCGTATAAGCAGTTGGCGAAGGATCGTCCGGAGTAGGGGAACCGCATGGCGCTGCGTCACGGCTTCAAGGCCGAGGCCAATCGACTTGCTGTCCAAGTACGCAAGGAGCTGGGCATAGCTCCCGCGGATCCGCTCTCTCCTGCGCGCCTTGCGGAGCACTTGTTGATTCCCATCAAGACCTTCAGCTCGGCGATAGCCGAGGAACCTCGCGTCGCCGTACTGCTTGGTTCCGAGAAGGAAGCCGTTAGCGCCCTGACCGTTCACCTGGGGTCACGTCGGGTGATCTGGGTGAACGACTCTCACGAGCCGGCCCGGCAGAATAGTTCGGTCGACCACGAGGCTGCTCATGCGCTGCTCCAGCACCCTCCTGGACCGGCACTCGACGTGCGCGGCTGCCGCCACTGGGACGGCGAAGTCGAGGAAGAGGCCAATTGGTTGGCTGGCAGTCTCTTGATCACCAACGAGGCTGCGTGGTCGATCGCGCGGCGGAAGGTGACCAGAGACTCCGCGATGTTCCAATACGGCGTCAGCGAGCAGATGCTCACGTGGCGGCTCAACGTCAGCGGTGCCTTGACGCGAAAGCGGTCTGCGTGACGGCGCTGGTCATGCCCAATGCGGTCGCGCTCGATCCCAAACCAGTTGGGGCACAGTGAAGTCCGCCTCACTGACCGCGTAGGTGTGGAACAATGCCTTCGTCGCTTGGCTGAGCCCGGTTCTCGCCGGGTCTGGTCTACTGCTGTCTAGCGCGATCTTCTGTTACCTCTCCGATGGAACCACTGCATCCACTGAGAAGCAGCACGAGGGAGGCAACATGGGATCTACCAAGAAGGCCCCTAAGGGCCACTGGATGAAGACCATTCGTTCGTTGTACTCCGACATTGCGTTGGATGTCTTCGGACATGTTCTCTTTGATCTTCTGTCGGGGACAGCAGTATCGGGCTGAGCTCAGCGGCACCGAATCTAGATCGTGCCATGCGTGCCCGTTCCGGACGAACCTCGCAGGCTCGCCATAGCATCGATTTCGACCAGCGGGCGCACTGGGGCAGCGACACGCCAATGGGACCGAGGCGCGTGACTCTCAGTCGAGGGCTGCCTCCCGGTGGAGAGATGGGTCTCAGGCGCGGCGATGAATACGCAGGCCACACCGTGCGGATCACCGACCTTGCTCCTAAAGCCGCTATTGCGCCCGTGAGGGGAACCGGGGTGTCGCTTCTTCGACTTCTGGGCCGACCTAGGACACCGGCCAAGACCGCTCCGCCGACGCGTGGCACCATGCGCCTGTGACCGAATCGCCATGGGATCAACTCACGCAGACTGAACGGGACCTCGTGATCTGCGCCGTCGAAGCTTGGAGCGTCCTGGCCTACGCCTGCGGCGACAGAGACGAGGACGGCAATCCCGTGGACCTCCCCGGCATCGTGCTCAACATGGTTGACCACGGCTGGGTTGAGATCCATCGAATTGAGCGCTGCATAGGGCCGGACGGAGAGGAGGGGTCAACCTTACGGCGCCCCGATCCCGTATGCCGAGATCCCGGCTGTTCTCGCGGACCCTCGAACGTGGGACGATCCAGAAGAGGGGGACACATGGATGGGCGCAGTCACCCTGTCGGCGACTGAGGCCGGCCGGGATCTGCTGCGCAAGTGAGGGCGTGCCCCGGGTGTGCCCCAACGGGCAGAGCCGAGCGGTAAACCACGGTGAAACCGAGGCCCGTTCGACCAGCGGAGCGACCGCCCGAGGCGGGCTGAACGAGCAGCTCAGGGCTGGTTTTCCATGGCCACCAGGGCAATGGTTTCCCAAGCTCAGAGCGCGAGTTCGATTCTCGTCACCCGCTCCGTAAAATCCCCAGGCCAGGCGCCGGGGGTTTTGTTCTCGTTGTAGAGTCGGGCATAGAGGATCTTGGCCTGCCAGCGTGCCGTTCGCCGTCAGGTGGCGGGCAGTTGGTAGGCGAGGACGCGTGTGTCGTTCTACCGTTTCATGGCTCTGCACTTCTTGAGGAGCGCCGTGATGGTCTCCGGGCTTGCCTTGGCGTTCAGTGCAGTTACGAGGTCATCGGGGCAGAGCTCGTAGTGGTCCCCCCACCACCGACGCCCCTTCTTGTCCCAGATCCGGTAGCCGCCTGGGACGCCCCTAGCGACGTAGCGTCGTCTGCTCATGCCACGCCGCCCGAGGCGTGCCGGGGGACGAACAGCGACATCCGATAGGTCGTCGGCTGCACGAGACGCCCGCACAGGGTGTCCATCCGCAGGTGAGCCCGGTCGGTTACGGCGTACTCGGCCAGGTGCTCCCGGAGCCAGCCTCGCCATTCCTCATAGTCCTGAGTCTCGAAAATCCCCTGCCAATGACCCTCCGGCAGAGCTACGGCCTGCTGATGGCGCGCTTGCTGCTGTCGCTTCCTCTTTCGCTGCCCGGGCATGCCGATCACCATGACGGCAAGCCGCCCGCCTGGCAACCGTTGGGTCGTCTCTGGGCTGTGCGAGGGGAACCAACGGTGCCCCAGAGCTGCGACCGCCCGGACCCGCTGATCCGACGTAGCTCAGGCGGTCTACTCGACCGTGGGTAGAGGGATGTCGATCAGCGTCTCATCTCCGAAGATCAGCACGACGACGCCCACCCGCTTTCTCTCAGCGTCGATGAAACGCACCACGCCAGTAAGGTTCGCGAAGGGGCCTTCTCTAACGAGGACGCTGTCCCCAACGTGTAGTTCGGGCGTCTCCACAGTGTCTCCTGTGGCTGAGCATGGGGGTGGCTGAAACTGAAGCGGTGACCGGGCCGTAGTGCGTCCTAGCGTGGACTGCGCGTAGGCCGCCCCGCTAACCTTGTCCCCGGCACGGGCCAGCATGAGCCCCCGGTCCATCTCAAGGTGCGTCCGGAACCGGGGCAGGCTGGCAGGACGGCCGCACGCTCCTGCGGTTGGCGGCGCTTCAGGGCTGAAGCAGCCAGGCTATTGATGTTCGATAGCCTCGAAAATGTCGGAGTTGGTCTCCCGCTGCCAGTCTGGCTGGTCGACCCAATCGGCAACGTAACTCGGCTTCGGTTCCTCGAATTGCTTGTAGATTTGAGCAATCCAGCACAAGGAAACGAATCGTCCCTTCTGCTCGCGGCTCAGCTTGGCCGCGCTGCCCGAGCTGACGTTTAGGAACCCTCGAACCTGCTCATAGACAGTCGCCGCGGCCTCCTGCTCCCACAGCGGCATCTCCGCCCACGGAGAGATGTAGCCAGACTTCGGCTCTCCGGGGAAATGCTTCAGCACTCCAGCAATCCAAGCTTCCCGAAACTTGCGTCCATCCATCTCCGTCATGCCAGCCACTCCTCAGCTCACGTTCAAGGCGACGATTTCAGAATCCAGTTCAGCGATTCGAGCGTCACTGGCCACGGGGGCCAACTCGGCTCGCAGCGACTGGAGTCTACGGGCGATGTACCCCGACCCTGAACGCTTTGCGAGGTCTACAGCTTCGTGTGCGTGCGTCAAGGTCTCGTCGATGTCCCGGCGCTTCGCCCCGACGATTGCCAGGTCAGCGAGCACCGCTCCGCGCCTGCGATATGACAGCCCCTTGGCCAACGGGGACTGCTTGAGGGCGGCAGTGAGCGCCTGCTCCGCCAGGTCCAGCCGTCCCAGCTCGACGTACCGCGCGCCGCGCTCCTCCGCCAGGCGGGAGCCGTCGAAGCGGAGCCAACCGTCATTGGAGGAACCTGCGGGAAGCTCCATCACCTGTTCCGCACGTTCCAAGGCACGTTCACAGTCCTCCAGCGCCCCGAGACCGGCGAATGCCTGCGCCTGGACAGCAGCAACCCAATGGCGGGTGGACAGACTGCTGTCCCCTTGGAGGGCAACGCGCTCAGCTACGGTCAGCATCTCCGACGCCTCACCGTGTCGGCGCTCATACAGACCCAGGTAGGCATGCCTGGTCAGAGCACAAGCCCACAAGTCGTAGGCGCCGGCCTCCCGACTGGCGGACATCGCCAGCATGTAGCACTGTGCCGCGTCGGTGTACCGATCCCCGTCGAAGAAGACCTCACCAGCGAGTTGGAACAGGTCTGCGGAGAACACACAAAGTCGCTTGGCCCCCGGCCAGCACCGAAGGCACCAGAGAGCACGCTGAGCTGATCCCGGACCAGTGGGAGGACTGCACTCTTCGAGCGGGCGAGTTGGTAGACCTGCCACAGGTGCCCGTTCATGGCTTCGAAGTCCTCGAAGCGCTCTTCAAACGTCTGCGGACCGGCCGGAAACATCGCCATGGAGCCGGTCAAGGCTAGGAGGCGTAGGAAGTCACGACGGATCATGTCGTCAGGATCACCCGGAGCTACGGCCACAGCGAGGAGAGGGGGCACCGCTGTCTGTTCGGGTGATAGCAGCCGATCTAGCTCATCGGCGTCAACTTGAAGGATGCGCATCAGTTTTGGGCGATGGACAGGCTGCGGAGAGTTCTCCCCCCGCTCCCAGCGACCCACCGTGGCACGGTCGGTCTCCGCCGCGTTGGCGAAGTCCTCCTGGCTGAGGCCGAGGGCCTTCCGCCGCTTCACCAGTTGGGTTCGCCTAGACATCCTTGCCTTCCTGCTCCCTCCGAGTCTGCCCAGAGATCGCGGTCAGGGAAGGCTGCATAACTTACAAGACGCGTCAGCGCCGGCGGCACGGCATGGATCGGCCCTAGAGCGGGCGGTCAGCCATGAGGCAACACGGGCACAAGCCCCCGGTGATCACAGAGGGTCGCAACTCCATGATCACCGGGACTGTGCCCGCCCTGCTACCGGGGTTCCCTACGCCGCCAATCTGAGCGGGCTTATGCCCTCCAGGAGGAGGGCCGGAAGAAGTGACTCAGGACGACGCGGCATAGAACCCGTTCATGTCGACGATCAGGTCGACCGGAGCTCCGCTCCCGTTGTAGAGCACGATCGACCCGTCCGAACCGATGGACGTCACGGCGGCGTTGGCCACCGTCTGCCCTGTCGCGAAGTTCAGGCTCGACGCGTTCGGCAGTGAGGTACCGCCCGGGTAGGCGGTGATGAACCCGGGCTGGGTCCCGTCGGTGACGGTCAGGTTGAGCTCTGCCGCGACGGCGCCGGTCACCGGCACGCCGTTTGCGCCAGCCAGGTGGAGCGTCAGCGACTGGTGCGCGCCCAGCTTGGCGATGTGACCGGCGGTGCCGGTGCCGTACCGTGTGTCGAGCAGCCGAGTGGGTTGGGTCGGCACGATCACGGCGGCGGTGCCATAGACGTGGTAGTAACCCACCAGGTCCGCGACGAAGTCGGCGCTCCCACTGCTGGCGTTTGAGAGGACGACCTTCCCGTCGGTCACCGGCACCACGACGAGGTTCGAGACGGTCTGCCCCGCCACCCAGTTGGAGTTGGACGTGCCAGGGTTGGCGACTCCGTCGCCATAGGCGGTCAGATGACCGGCGGCCTTCGTGTCGGTGATCGCCACATTGAGCACCACCGCCGTGGCATTGGAAGGAACCCCGTTGTTCCCGCCGACAGTGAGGACGACCGAACCTCCGCCCCGCACCAGGGACTTGGGCGCTCCAGTACCGTCCCGGGTGTCGAGTACCCGCACCGGGCCGACGGGTGAGTAGGTAGGGCCGATGCCGCCGCCCGCACCTGGCACCAGGCCGGCTTCAAAACCGTAGGTGTCTACCAGTAGGTCGATCGGGCCCCCGCTGCCGTTGTAGAAGTCGATGACACCGTCCTTGCCGGCAGCGGCCAGAAGACCGTTGGCCACGGTCTGACCGCGGGTGTAGTTGAGCGTGGAACCAGTCGGCCTGGAGGTCCCGTCAGGGAACACCGTGAGGAAGCCGCTGGCCTTGGTGTCGGTGACCGTGACGCTCAGTCCGGCAGCGTCTGCGCCCGAGGCGTCATCAGTGAGCTGCTTCAGGGACAACCGGACGGTGCCGTGCGCCGGAACGCTGTCGAGGCCAGTGCTGCGGCTGTCGTAGACCCGCATGGGGGTCTTCGCCCAGAACTCGTCCCCGACGGTGATGGTCGTGCTCGCCGTGGAGGTGCGGCCGAGCACATCCGTAGTCACGATCTTGGCGTTGTAGGTGCCTGGGTGGGAGTAGGTCCAGTCGGTCTCGGTGTTGAACGCCGCCTGCGTCTTGGTCCCGTCACCTGGGTAGAGCTCAGCGCTCGCCAACTCCCAGGCATTGGCACCTGAGGCGACGCTGAACGCAGCCAGGTCGGGGGCGACCATTGTGGTTGCCCCGACCGACGTCAACGATGTGGCCGAAAGCGTGATCGCGGGCGCGGAGGGCGTCGCCACCTTGACCCCCTGATACGTCTTCGCCGCGTACCCGTTGACGTCGGCCGTCGTGGTGACAAGCCTGTACGTGCCAGGTGTGGTGTAGACGTGGGAGATCTGGCCGCCGGTCACCGCCTGCGGACCGCCACCGTCGCCGAAGTCCACCGTCGTGGTGAGAGCATCCCCCCAGCTGTCGCCAACCTTCGGGGTGACCGAGAAGGTCAGCGGAGCCGGTCCGGACGCAGTGGCCGGGCTGTAGACCGGCTCGAGCGAGAGGGTATCCTCGCGCTCGACCGCACCCCGGTCCATGATCCCTGTGCCGGCACCGGTGTTCGGCACCTGGGGATCGTCCGCGGGCGGGTTCCCGTAGTAGTCAGTGCTCGTCGCGCCCGGGGCGTCGGAGTTGCCTGAGTCGATCAGCGGAGAACCTTCGGCGGGCGTCATGGTGATGTCCGCCGGCGGCACATCGAGATCGTGGGCGGCCTGTCCCGGAACCGCGGCCGCGAGCTGCGCGCCCGTGGTGTAGTCGGTCCCGCCCCACGCATAGTCGAACCGCGGCGCGGGGACGGACCAGGCGTTGTAGTCCGCGGTGACACTCCCCGCGCTGTCCGACGAGACCGACACCAGCGGCGGGGCACTACACGTCGAAAGGGCCGCAGCGGTCGCCTTTGCGGCGTTGTTCTCGACGGTCGCCGACGTGCCACCCGTCAGGCTCACAGACGTGGCACAGGGCGTTGTATAGAAGGTGTTCCCGGTCAGCGCAAGCCCTGAAGCACCGTTGGCAACAACGTCACCGCCCGCATTGACACGGAGCCAGTCAGACGCTGCCGCGACCTGAGCCGCCCCTGCGTCCACCCGCAAGCCCGGGCCTGTGCTGCTGACGACCTGAGTACGGGTGATGCTCACGTTCGAGGACGAGCCGTCGACATGGATCCCGGCGCCCACAGCCGTGCTCGTCCCGACGTGGTCCGTGGTGGACGTGTCGACGCTGATCTCGCTGGAGCCGTTTACATCGATGCCGTCTCCGAAGGCGTACTCGACGTTGAACCCGCTGAATCGCACGTCATGGACGCCCGCGAAAGTCAGCCTGGACAGGATGGCGAGGTCGCTCCTGGGGTCGGTCGCCGCGAAATTGATCGGATCCCCCGCGCTGCCCGATCGGGAAATGACGACCGAACCGTACTCGAAGCCCGACTCAATATGGACGGTCTGTCCCGGAATGGCGACATCCGCCGCTTCCTGAATGCCGCAGAAAGGATGCGCAACAGTCCCGTCGCCCACTTGGAAGCAATCGCCCCCATTCACATAGAGGTCAGACGGCACCTGCTCTGCGCGGGCCGCGGCCACCGGGGCCAGCCCACCTGCCGCGAGCAAGGCCGAGGCGGCGATGGCGACTTTGTACCTCAAATTCATGAATTTCCCCCACTCCCGACAGTAGAGTACATATCGGGCAGCTTTTTCGTATACTCGAGCCCCGAAGATCACGAGGATGCTACTCCCGCACCGAGTGCCCAGGAACAGAATTCCGCTGCCAGGGACGGAACAGAGTGAGCCTGCTGCGTCTTCCGTCAGGTGGGCTCACTCTCAGCGTTGGTAAACCGACAGAATCCCTTGGCCTTCTCGATGGACCTTGCCCCCTGGTCCAAGGCGCCGTGCCGGCTCAGGACATCGGCCGGCGGACCGGCACCGGTCACCGCAACACTCCCAACCGTCCGTCGGCCAGCAGGGAGTGACTTGTTGACCACGAGGCCCCCGTCGTCGAGAGGATCCAGGATCAGCACACGCGGCACGGGCGAACCTCGACAGCCCTACGGCATGCTGGAATGCGTCCACAGCCCGATGCGGTTGGATGCAGGTATGGCATCACGTGCACGCGTACGCGCCCCCGAACTTGTCGGCGCAGGCGGATGGATCAACACAGGCGGCAAGAACCTCACGCTTGCCGACCTACGAGGTAAGTGCGTCGTTGTAGACTTCTGGACCTTCTGCTGTATCAACTGCCTGCACGTCCTGGACGAGCTGCGGGAGCTGGAGGAGAAGCACCGGGACACGCTGGTGATCGTCGGGGTGCACTCGCCCAAGTTCGTGCACGAGGCCGAGCACCAGGCGGTGGTGGACGCCGTCGCGCGCTATGACGTGCAGCACCCGGTGCTGGACGATCCGGAGCTGGTCACCTGGAAGCAGTACGCCGTCCGGGCCTGGCCCACGCTCGTCGTGGTCGACCCCGAGGGGTATGTCGTCGCCCAGCACGCCGGCGAGGGCCATGCCCACGCCATTGCCGCCCTCGTTGCCGAGCTTGAGACCGAGCACGCCGCGAAGGGGACGCTGCGCCGTGGCGACAGCCCGTATGTCCCGCCGGCGGCCGAGCCCGGCGCGCTGCGCTTCCCCGGGAAGGCCGTCCGCCTCCCCGGTGGTAGCTACCTGGTCGCCGATTCCGGGCACCACTCGCTGGTCGAGCTGGCCGAGGACGGCGAGACGGTGCTGCGGCGCATCGGCAGCGGCGACCGGGGCTTCGCCGACGGCCGGTCCGACCAGGCCCGTTTCAGTGAGCCGCAGGGCCTCGCGCTGCTGCCGGACGGCGACGTGGTCGTCGCCGACACCGTCAACCACGCCCTGCGCCACGTCGACCTGGAGACCGGCACGGTCACCACCCTCGCCGGAACCGGCCGCCAGTGGTGGCAGAACTCCCCCACCTCGGGCCCCGCCCGCGAGGTGGACCTGTCCTCACCCTGGGACGTCGCCTGGTTCGACGGCCAGGTCTGGATCGCCATGGCGGGCACCCACCAGCTGTGGACCTACGACCCCGAGTCCGCGACCGTCACCGTCGCTGCGGGCACCACCAACGAGGGCCTGGTCGACGGCCCGGCAGACGAGGCCTGGTTCGCGCAGCCCTCCGGCCTCGCCGCGACCGAGGAGCGCCTCTGGATCGCCGACTCGGAGACCTCGGCGCTCCGCTACGTTTCACGTGAAACCCATGTGGTCCACACGGCCGTGGGGACCGGCCTGTTCGACTTCGGCCACCGCGACGGCGACGCCGCGCAGGCACTGCTGCAGCACCCGCTCGGGGTGACCGTCCTGCCCGACGGCTCGGTCGCGGTCGCGGACACCTACAACCACGCCCTGCGACGCTTCGATCCGGCCTCTGGCCAGGTCAGCACCCTCGCCACGGACCTGCGCGAGCCCAGCGGCGCGGTCGTCGTGGACGGCGACATCGTCGTCGTGGAGTCCGCCCGGCACCGCCTGACCCGGCTGCGGCTTCCAGAGGAAGCCGTCCAGGTCGAAGCCGCCGCGCACCGCACGCAGCGTCCGGCCACCGAGGTCGCCCCTGGCGCGCTTCAACTGGACGTGATCTTCGCGCCCCCGGCCGGGCAGAAGCTGGACGAGACCTACGGACCGGCCACCCGGCTGCTGGTCAGCTCCACCCCGCCCGAGCTGCTCGCCTCCGGGACGGGAGCCGACACCGCCCTCGCCCGCGAGCTCCGACTGAACCCCGAGGTCACCGAGGGTGTGCTGCACATCTCGGCCATGGCCGCCTCCTGCGATGACGACCCGGCGATCGAGTTCCCGACCTGCCATGTCCACCAGCAGGACTGGGGCGTCCCGGTCCGGCTGGTGGACGGAGCAGCGAACCGGCTGCCGCTGGTTTTGGCGGGGATGGACGGGTGAGACACGGAAGGGAGCTGCGGCGAGTGAGGCACGGCCAGTGAGGCACGGCAGGTGAGGCACGGCAGGTGAGGCGCCGTGAGGGAGGCGCCAGAAGCCTGGAGCCGCGGTCAGCTCTCCAGGAACGCCCTCAGCGCCGACGCGAGCAGGTACGGATCGTCGGCGCCGCACAGCTCCCGGGCCGAGTGCATCGACAGCGCAGCGATTCCGCAGTCGACGGTGGAGATGCCCAGCCGGGCCGCGGTGATGGGGCCGATGGTGGTGCCGCAGGGCATGGAGTTGTTGGAGACGAAGGTCTGCCAGGGCACTCCGGCCCGCTCACAGGCCGCGGCGAACACAGCTCGCCCGACACCGTTGGTGGCGTAGCGGTTGTTGACGTTGACCTTGAGGATCGGGCCGCCGTTGGGCATCGGCTGGTGTCCGGGCTCGTGGCGCTCGCTGTAGTTGGGGTGCACGGCGTGGCCCATGTCCGAGGACAGGCAGACCGTTCCGGCGAGCGCGCGGGCACGGTCCTCCAGGCTTCCGCCGCGGGCGTGGACGGAACGTTCCAGCACCGTGCCGAGCAGTGGCCCCTGCGCGCCGGTGTCGGACTCGCTGCCGTTCTCCTCGTGGTCGAACGCGGCCAGGACCGGGATGCAGGGGAGCTTCGCCCCGGCGGCGACCGCGGCCAGTGCGGCGGTGCCCGCGTGGACGGACAGCAGGTTGTCCAGACGGGGCGCGGCCAACAGCTCGCGGTCCCGGCCGAGGTAGGACGGCGGCTGGATGTCATGGACCATCAGGTCCCAGCCGACGACCCCTCCCGGGTCGAGGCCGGCGGACTGGGCGACGTACTCGATCAGCGAGCCCTCGGTGACCCGGCCCAGGCCCCAGACCGGCGTGAGGTGGCGCTGTTTGTCGAGGGTCATGCCGTCGTTGACGCCGCGGTCCAGGTGGATCGCCAGCTGCGGGACCCGGAGCAGCGCCTCGTCGAGTTGGACCAGCCGGGCACTGCCGTCACGCAGGACGAGGCGGCCGGAGAGGCCGAGGTCGCGGTCCAGCCAGGTGTTCAGCGGGACCCCGCCGTAGATCTCCACCGCGACCTGTCGCCAGCCGGCCGCGCCGGTGTCGGGGATGGGCTTGACCCGCAGGTTCGGCGAGTCGGTGTGCGCGCCGACGATGCGGAACGGGGTGGCTGCTGTGGCCCCCTCGGGGATGTACCAGGCGATGAGTGCGCCGCCCCGGATGACGTAGCGTCCGCCCGCCGTACCCTCCCAGGCCGCGGTCTCCTCGACCTGCCGGAAGCCCGCCTTCTCCAGCCGCTCTGCGGCGCTCGCCACCGCGTGGAACGGCGACGGGCTGGCCTGCAGGTACGCGATGAGGTCGTCGGTGTGGCGGCGGTCGAACGCGACGCTGCCCGCGCCGGCTGCGCTGGTCAATGCTGCTCCAGGGGTGAGGGGATCGGCCGGGGCGAGGCCCCGGACCAATCCGGTCCAGGCCCCGCCCCATGCCGTCCGAGCCTACGCCCGGGTCGAAGCTTGATTGTCTGTACCGCAACAGCGACGGTGCCGGAGAAGTGCCCTTGGCGGTCGCTTGTCCGGAGATCTTCTCGTCAAGTTCTGGTCAAGGACTCCGGCAACGCGAGGGCCCCGGGGCGTGCAGCCCCGGGGCCCTGGTGGCGCTGGGAAGGCGCTCAGAACGCGTCTTCCGGCAGGTCCATGATCGAGTTGTCGATGCCTTCGGCGATCAGACGCTGCGCGTGCACGGTCGGCAGCACCGTACGGGTGAAGAAGCGCGCCGCGGCGATCTTGCCCTGATAGAAGGCGACGTCCTTGTCGGACGCTCCCGCCGCCAGCTTGGCCTGGGCGACGGCGGCCTGGCGCAGCAGCAGCCAGCCGATGACCACGTCACCGGAGACCAGCAGCAGGCGGCTGGTGTTCTGGCCGACCTTGTACATGTTGCGGGTGTCCTGCTCGACCGAGGCGAGCTGGGCCAGCATCACGCCGACGATGGCCTCCAGGTCACTGGCCGCCGCGGCGAGCTGCTCACGCTCGGCTGCCAGGTCGTCGCCGCCGAGGCCGGAGGCGATGGCCTTCTGGATCTGCTCGGAGAGCCCGGTCAGGGCCTGGCCCTGGTCCTTGACGATCTTCCGGAAGAAGAAGTCCTGGCCCTGGATCGCGGTGGTGCCCTCGTACAGGGTGTCGATCTTGGCGTCGCGGATGTACTGCTCGATCGGGTACTCCTGCAGGTACCCGGAGCCGCCGAGGGTCTGCAGCGACTGGGCCAGCTGCTCGTACGACTTCTCCGACCCGTAGCCCTTGACAATGGGCAGCAGCAGGTCGTTCAGGCGCTCGGCGGCGTCGGCGGACTCGCCGCGCGCCTTGTGCAGCTGGATCTCGTCCTGGACCGAGGCCGTGTAGAGCACCAGGGCGCGCATGCCCTCGGCGTACGCCTTCTGGGTGAGCAGCGAGCGGCGGACGTCGGGGTGGTGCGTGATAGTGACGCGGGGGGCGGCCTTGTCGAGGAACTCGGCGAGGTCCGGGCCCTGCACGCGCTCCTTGGCGTATTCCAGCGCGTTGAGGTAGCCGGTGGAGAGGGTGGCGATGGCCTTGGTGCCGACCATCATCCGGGCGAACTCGATGATGCGGAACATCTGGCGGATGCCGTCGTGCTTCTCGCCGAGCAGCCAGCCCTTGGCGGGGTGCGGCGTCCCGTTGTGCACAGCGCCGAAGGTGAGCTCGCAGGTGTTGGACGCCTTGAGGCCCATCTTGTGCTCGACGTTGGTGGCGTAGACGCCGTTGCGCTCGCCGAGCTCGCCGGTCTCCCAGTCGAAGTCGTACTTCGGCACGATGAAGAGGCTGAGGCCCTTGGTGCCGGGGCCGTGTCCCTCGGGGCGGGCCAGCACCAGGTGGATGATGTTCTCGGACATGTCGTGCTCGCCCGAGGTGATGAAGCGCTTGACGCCCTCGATGTGCCAGCTGCCGTCGGCCTGCTGGACGGCCTTGCTGCGGCCCGCGCCGACGTCGGATCCCGCGTCGGGCTCGGTGAGGACCATGGTGGCGCCCCAGCCCTTGTCGGTCATCAGCTGGGCGACCTTGAGCTGCTCGTCGGTGCCCTCGTCGGCGACGACGCCGGCGAAGGCCGGGCCCGAGGAGTACATCCAGATGGCGGGGTTGGCGCCGAGCACCATCTCCGCGTACGCCCAGATCAGGGTGCTGGGGGTGGGGGTGCCACCGATGGACTCCGGGATGCCCAGGCGCCACCACTCGGCGTCCATGTACGCGTGGTAGCTCTTCTTGAAGGTCTCCGGCACCGGCGCGGTGTTGGTCGCCGGGTCGAACACCGGCGGGTTGCGGTCGGCGTCGGCAAAGGACGCTGCCAACTCGTTCTCGGCGAGGCGGGATATCTCGGCGAGGATGCTCTTCGCCGTGTCCACGTCCATGTCGGTGAACGGCCCGCTGCCGTAGACCTCGTCACGGCCAAGGACCTCGAAGAGGTTGAACTCCAGGTCGCGGAGGTTGGACTTGTAGTGACCCATGAACCTTCTCCGGTCATCGCGTCGGTAGGTGCCGGGACTGCGCGGGCCAGAATAGGCCCCCTACCCAGCGGTAAGTACCATGATGCTACCCACAGGTAACTTATTTCAACCCCAGTGGCCCGACCGGGTGCCCCAGGACTCGATAACCTTGGCCTCGTGTACGGCTACGAGCAGACGACGAGCGGCGCCGGACCCGGCTACCAGGGCGGCCCCTACCAGCAGCAACAGCAGGCGCAGCAGCCCGGCACGGGCGCGGGCATGGGCGGCGGCATGGGCGGCGGCGGCCTCGGGGACGGCTACGGCCAGCAGCAGCCGCAGCAGCCGCTCTACCCCGAACCCTCGCCACCCTCGCTCAGCGACGCCGTACGCGCCTTCACCACCGGCGGACTCCCGGTCGAGGACTTCCAGTCGATCTTCATCACCTCGAAGGTCTACTGCCCGCGCGGCGAGCGCCCCGGCTTCCTCGCCCTGCACAACACCCCGCAGCCGGTGATCCCGATGTTCAGCTCACTCAAGGAGCTGCGACGGTACGCGGGCAAGGAGTCCAAGTACTTCACGGTCACCGGCGCCGAGGTGCTGGACCTGCTCCCCACCGGCTATGGCTTCGCCATGGACATGGAGGGCGAGCACCGGATGGTGTTCGACGCCAAGGCCGTGGAGCAGATGGTCGACTTCACCATGCGGCGGATGTACGGCTGACCCTCACAGGCGCACGGGCCGCGCCGCAGCATGGACTAATGGTTGAAACTTCAACTTGCATTCGGTTGATGCATCAACTAATCTCATCGGTGTCGGCATCCCGTTGCCGCGCAGATCGAGGAGGTTGCCATGCCCGCAGTGACCGTCGAAAACCCGCTGGTCCTGCCGCGGGTGGAGACTCCGGACCCCACCACCGCCGTACCCCGCCCGGTGCTCCAGGTCGTGACCGCTCCCGAGGGCTTCGAGGGAGAGGGCTTCCCTGTCCGCCGCGCCTTCGCTCGGATCAACACCAAGTACCTCGACCCCTTCATCATGATGGACCAGATGGGCGAGGTGGAGTACGCACCCGGGGAGCCGAAGGGGACGCCGTGGCACCCCCACCGCGGCTTCGAGACGGTGACCTACCTCATCGACGGAAAGTTCGTCCACCAGGACTCGACCGGCGGCGGCGGCTTCCTCGGCGACGGTGACACCCAGTGGATGACCGCAGGCGCGGGCATCCTGCACATCGAGACCCCGCCGGAGGACCTGGTCGTCTCCGGCGGCCTGTTCCACGGACTCCAGCTGTGGGTGAACCTGCCTGCGGCCGACAAGATGATCAAGCCCAGGTACCAGGACATCTCCGGCTCGAACGTGAAGCTGCTGACGACGCCGGACGGCGGCGCGATCCTGCGGCTGATCGCCGGCGAGATCGGCGGCATCGAGGGCCCCGGCGTGACCCACACGCCGATCACGATGATCCACGCCACGGTCAGCCCCGGCGCACGGATCACCCTGCCGTGGCGCAGCGACTTCAACGCCCTGGTGTACGCGCTGAACGGGCGCGGCACGGTCGGCGAGGAGAAGCGTCCGCTCGGGATGGGCCAGTCCGTGCTCTTCGGGGACGGCGACAGCATCACCGTGCAGGCCGACGCCACGCAGGAGTCGAGGTCGCCGAACCTGGACCTGGTGATCCTGGGCGGGCAGCCGATCCGGGAGCCGGTGGCGCACTACGGACCGTTCGTGATGAACAGTCACCGCGAACTCCAGCAGGCGGTCGAGGACTTCCAGGCCGGACGTTTCGGCCAGATCCCGGCCGAACACGCCTGATCAGGGGCGTAAGGACCGGGTGACAGGTCCGCTTTTCAGGACATTGAGGGCCGATGCACCCAGGTGCGTCGGCCCTCACCTGTAACAGGGTTGTCACAGCTGCCCCTCAGGTCCCGGCTGTCAGCGGCGTGTCGTAGTGTCAGCTCGTTGATCGCGGCAGCGAGGAAGCAGGGGGTCTCCCTGCCCGCGCCGCGTCACGTGCTCTTGCACGCACTTCTGGGGGCTCAACTTGAAGTTTCGCACCTCCCTGGGCACTGCGCTGGCCGCTGCCGCCGGTGTGCTGGCGCTGACCGCCGGGCCGGCCCTGGCCGCCACGCCCGTCGCGCACAGCGCGTCGGTTTCCGCGTCGGCGTCCACCCGCATCGCCACCCACCTGTCCATCTCGGCCAGCGCCCGCTGGATCAGCCCGGGTCAGACGATCACGCTGACCGCGCACCTCGACAGGCACGGCTACAACCGCACCGTCACCATCTTCGGCCAGGACTGGGCCGGCGGCGCTCGCTACGTCGTCGCCCGGGGCAACGTCGACCGCTGGGGCAACCTGTCCGTGCCCGTTCGCAGCTACCAGAACCACACCTTCTGGGCCCAGTTCGACGGCGGCACCGCATACGCCCCGTCCGTGGCGACGGGCGTCGGCGTCCACGTGGGCTCCAGCACCTCCGGCTCGTTCTCGGGCTACTACTCGACCTACAGCTGGGCCGGCCACTCCGTCGCCCGCGTCCACGCGAACGTCGCTCCCGTGCTGCAGGGAACCGTCTACCCGAACAAGGCCGGCGAGAACATCTCGATGACCGTGCAGGTCTACTACAAGGGCCAGTGGATCGCCGCCAACCAGACGCACTACTTCCAGCTCGGTTCCTCCAGCCAGTACAAGGTCAACTTCCCCAACTGGCCGAAGGGCTGGGTCTTCCGCTCCGCCGCCGGCTTCGGTGGCGACGCCCGCAACGGCAGCAGCAGCACCGGCTGGCACTACTGGACCGTCACCAGCTGATCTCGGCTGATCTCAACTGAGCTCGACTGACCCAGGGTCAGCAGCCTGCTCAGGGGGTGCCGTGGCACCACGGCACCCCTCACGGCAGGCGCGCGTAGACCACCGTGGCGTCGTCACGGGCCCTGCCGCGCGGCCAGCGCGCGCAGGCGGGGTCGCCCGCCTCCACCTGCCGTACCCGGCGCAGCAGTTCGGCCGGGCCCTGGTCGTCGAGCAGCGCCACCGCGTCCGGCCAGCTCCCCAGCGCGAAGCGCTCCACGTAACGTGACGCACCGTCGGTGAGCGCCGTCAGCGAACGCAGCTCGGACAGCGGGACGGTTCCGGTCTCCGCGTGGTCGGCCGCCTTCGGCAGTGCCGCGGCGATCCACGGGCCACGCCCGGTGTTCCGGGCCGCCCGCACCGCGACGGCGTAACGCATGTGCAGCGCGGCCCGCTCGGGGCTCCCCGGTGGCATCGCGTGCACCTCGTGGCGCAACGCCTCCCCGGCCGGGAAGGGCTGGTTGTCGCCGATCACCGCGATCGCGCCGAAGCGATCCAGCACCAGCAGCGAGTCCCCCAGCACCAGGTACTGCAGTGCCGGTCCGTGGCGGCGAACGGCCACCACCATCGCGGCAGGGGTGTTGGGGTGCGCGAGATCGCAGCGGGCACCGTGCAGGGACGCCGTCTCGGCGATGGCGTCGCTCAGGCACTGCGCCATGGTGCGGTCCGGCCGGTCCACCAACCGGGTCAGCAGGTGCACTCCCAGCCTGCGCGCGTACCAGGCGGTGCCATGCTGGCAGCCCGACTCCAACGCCGCAGGCGAGCTCGAACCGTCCAGCAGCACCAAGGCCTCGGGCGTAGCCGCCGCGTAGTCCTCGCTCACCCGGTCCGGGCGCTGCGCTTCCCCCGCCATCTCCACGCGCATGGTTGCCAGTGTGCGGGACCGGGGTCGGTCCGGACAGTACTTCGACCCGGATGTCCCCCGCAGCGGTGGTGGCGGGCACGGCTGTGCGGTCCCCGGGGTTGTCGGCGCCTGCGGCTGCTCGGTGGGGCTTCGCGGTAGAGGTTCGCGGTAAGAGGTTCGCGGTCGGGGCGCGCGGTGCGGCCGTAAGGCGTACACGGGGTTGTCGGCGCCGCACGCGAGGACGATGCTCACCGCATGACGAGAACCGACCTCCCCGAGACCATGGACGAGCTCGCCATGGTCACGACCCTGCTCGACTACGTCCGCGCGACCGCGAAGGCCAAGTGCGAAGGGCTGAGCGACGCCGACGCGGGCCGTTCGGTCCTGCCGACCTCACCGCTGATGACCATGTCTGGGGTGATCAACCATCTGCGCTGGGTGGAGATCCACTGGTTCCGCACCATCTTCCTCGGAGAGGAGGACCGTGGCCCCTGGACCGAGGAGGACCCGGACGCCGAGATGCGGCTCGGACCGCAGATCCCGCTGGCAGAACTGCTGGACCTGTACGAGGCGGACTGCGAGCGGCACCGCCAGATCGTCGCTGTGACCGATCTGGACACCCCCGCGAAGCAGCAGATCCGGGACGGCCGGGAGATCAACCTGCGGTGGGTCCTGAACCACCTGATCGAGGAGACCGCCAGGCACAACGGCCATCTGGACATCATCCGCGAGCTGCTGGACGGCACCACCGGCGACTGACCCGGGGCAGATCCACGGCGGCAGCGAGCCTCGCGTCCGGCACCGATCTCATCTCGACTCGACGGCAAACCTGCCCGACACCACCCGGCAGGCGCATACTGAAGGCAATGACCAGAACCGCCGCGCCCCGGCGCCACATGCCCACCAGTCCCTTCAAGGCACCTGCCGAGCCCCCGACTCCCGAGAGCTTCACCATCGGGGATCTGGTAACGGACGACCATCACGGACTCGGACGGATCATCGGAGTCGAGGGGGAGACCGCGGTAGTGGTCGACTTCGGCTCCCGGCAAGTCCGGATCCCGACCCCGTTCAGCAAGCTCAACAAGCTCTGAAGCAGACGGCTGCCGCGCCTGGCAGTCGTCGTTTGGTACCAGGACGCCCAGCACGGGTCCGAGCGGCAGTGGCCGGTCGGTCCCGCTGGGCGTTTTGAGCTGCCCCGAGCCGTCCTGCCCCGATCCGTCCTGGCCCGATCCGTCCTGCCCCGGCCGAGCCGCAACCGGGTCCACCGAGCCGTTCCCACGCTGTCAACGCGCTGTGAGCGGCAGCGCCGTCCGAGGCTCCTGGGCCTGACGGACGGCGCCTGGCATACTCCGTGGGTGTGGGCAGCGGAGTCATAGTCAGGGTCGTCCGCGCGGCGGTGTTCGCCGGCGTGTCCCTCTCGCTGTCCGCAGGCGGCTACCTCCTGGTGACCGGGGCGCCGCTCCCCGCCGCCACCACGCTGTGGGCCGGCCTCGCGGTGTTCGCGCTGGCACTGCTGCTCACCGCCGACGAGCGCGGCTTCGTTCGGATAGCGGCTGTTCTGGTCCCGCTGGAACTCGCGCTAAACGCCACGTTCAACCTCGGGCAGGAGACCTGCGCCCCCGGCGTTCAGCCGGCCAGCGCGCTGGGCGGACTGCCCGACCTCCTGCTCTGCGGCGGCGGCGCGACCCGCGGTCCCGCCGTCGGCCCCGGCCTGCTGCATCTGGCGATCCCCGCCGAGCCGACCACCTCCCGGTTCGCGCTGCTGCTCGCCGTCGATCTGCTCGCTGCGCTGCTCGCCGCGGCCTGGCTGCGGCGAGGCGAGGCCGCGGTCTTCCGCACCCTGCGCGCCGTCGCCGTGTTCGCCGCGTCACTCGCAGCGGTTCCGCTGCGGGTGATCTTCGCCGTACTCGCGCCGACCTCACAGGTCGGCGTAGCGGTTGCCCCGGCGCCGAGGCTCAGCCAACCCGGCCCCCAGGACGTTCTGCTCCGCACCGCGAGGCGGCGTGGTCCGCCGCTCCTCGCCGCGATGTGCTGAGCGGAAGAACCTGAGCGTTCCCCGCCCCGAGAGGGGCCTCTTCTGCCTGCACATTCCGGATCCGTCGTCGTTCCACCCCCCCCGGAGCAGGAAGAGACCACAGCCATGAGCAGGAACAGCACCCACAAGCCCACCGAATCCGCCCGAGACCGGATGATCGCCGAGCGACGCCTCCAGGAGCGGACGGCGGCCCGCCGCCGGATCGCCCTGATCGCCCTCGCCGCCGTGGTCGTCGTGGGCGCGGGCACCGCGATCAGCGTCGCCCTGGCCGGTGGCAGCTCGACGAAGGCCGGCAACGCCACCTCGACCACACCGCTGACCGTCCCGGCGAACACCTCGGGCCCCGGCGGCACGGTCATCGTCTACGGCAAGGCCGACGCCCCCAACACCCTTGACGTGTACGAGGACTTCCGCTGCCCGGTCTGCGACTCGCTGGAGCGGGCCGACGGCACGACGATCCAGAAGCTCGCCGACGACGGCAGCTACAAGATCCAGTACCACATGGGCACGTTCCTGGACAACAACCTGGGCGGCTCCGGCTCCATCACCGCGCTTGCGGCAGCCGGCGCCGCGCTCAACGAGAGCACGGCGAAATTCGAGCAGTTCCGCAACGTGCTCTACGCCAACCAGCCGGACGAGCAGAACGACTCCTTCTCCGACGTGAACCACCTGCTCGACCTGGCCGGCAAGGTCCCCGGACTGAGGACCCCTGCCTTCGACCAGGCGGTGCGGAACGGCACCTACAAGCCCTGGGCCGCCAAGGTCAGCGACGCCTTCAACGCCAGCGGCGTCACCGGCACACCCACCTTCAAGCTCAACGGCAGCACGCTGACGCTCTTCGGGAGCAACGGTCCGATCACGCCGGCGCAGTACCAGGCGCTGGTCCAGCAGACCGTCTCCGCCACCAAGAAATGAGCGGCCACCAGGAAATGAGCGGGCATCGAGAAATGAACCCCGACATGGCCCCCGAGGTCACCACCGCGCGTCCGCAGGGACCCGCCCGCACCGGCCCCGTCGACACCGGCCGAGCCTTCGCGCTACTGCTCCTGCTCGCCGGCGGGCTGGGCCTGGCCGCTTCGGTCACGCTCACCCTGGAGAAGATCCGCCTCCTGGAGAACCCGCACTACATCCCGAGCTGCAACATCAACCCGATCATCAGCTGCGGCTCGGTCATGCGCACCGCCCAGGCCTCCGCCTTCGGCTTCCCCAACTCGCTCATCGGCGTGGCCGGATTCGCCGTAGTGATGACCATCGGCGCGGGAGCCCTGGCCGGGGCACGCTACCGGCGCTGGTTCTGGCTCGGCCTGCAGGCCGGCACCCTGTTCGGGATCGTCTTCGTGCACTGGCTCATCACCCAGACGCTGTACCGGATCGGGGCGGTGTGCCCGTACTGCGTCGCCGTCTGGACCGCGATGATCCCGCTGTTCTGGTACACCACCCTGCACAACCTCAGGCACGGGGTGATCCCGACCCCGGACCGCTGGCGGCCCGGCATCGCCGCGGTCACCCGCTACCACTGGGTGGTTCCGGCCCTCTGGTACCTGGTGATCGCCCTCATGGTGCTCAACCGCTTCTGGTACTACTGGTCCACACTCTGACCCGCAAGCCCCCTACCAGCGGCTTCCCGCCGGTAGGGGGCTCCTTTCTCTGGGCGGCTGCTCGTCTTGCATCACCAGCTGCTCAGGCAAGTCTGGAGCAGTGCAGATGCCTCGCCGGAGCTTCCGGAGGCCGGAAATTACGCACTCACGGGGTCCCTGAGAGTTGTGGCCGGTCGGACCAGGGGCTTCCATCGCAGCCGGGGTCGCCCGTATTGGGCACACCTGCCTCGACGCTCCTTCCGGGGACGCCGAACGCCCGGTCGCCCCGGGGGACCTCCCTGGTGACATCGCCATCGCAGTGGGTTCCGGAGTAGACACGGACCGCGGACTGCGTGAAGTTGGCGACGTCGATGACGCCCGGCACGGGCACAGTGATGCACCCGTCCGGGTTCTCGAATCGGACGCCGTTGAGGAACAGGTTTCCTACGGACGCGGTGGCGGCGGAGGTCGGTAGAGCTAGTGCGAGGGTCGAGGCGAGGGCGAGCGCGCCAAGGACTGTCGTGATGCGATGCATGGGACTCCGTTCGGCGGTCCGAGTCAGGAGGGTGCGAGATAGGCTCACATGACTACGCATCGTATTTAACTGATTGCATATAGCGATGTAGCGGCGCGCCACCGAGGTCAACCCTGCACCGACACCGCACCTTCGCTGGGACCGGACACCTTCCGGCGCTGGAGAGTTCTCTCTGCGGGTGTTACGGCGGCTGACGTTCCGGGGCTGGACGCCCGGCGGAGCCGGTCGTCGGGCGGTCTCCGGAGGCGGTCCGGAGCCGTCGGCAGTTCTGGTACTGCTGGCAGACGCTGCTCTGACTCGCGATCGCTGACGCTCGGTCAGGGACGGTTCCCCGCAGCCGTCCCTGACCCACAGCACGCTGACCGATACCCGCTAGCGGGCACCCGTCCGGGCTGATCTGATGTGGCCTATGACCGAACCGCGAAACGAACAGCAGTACGAGCAGCGGAGCAAGGCCGCGCTCTTCCGCTCGCTGCACCGGCCCGGCTCCCCGCTGGCGCTGGCGAACGCCTGGGACGTCGTCAGCGCCCGCGTGGTCGAGGAGGCCGGGGCCCCGGCCGTCGCCACGACCAGCGCCGGGGTCGCCTGGGGCCTCGGCGCGGCCGACGGCGACGAGCTCGACCGTGACCAGGCCCTCGCCCTGATCGCCCGCGTGGCATCCGCCGTCCGCGTACCGGTGACGGCCGACATCGAGAGCGGCTTCGGCGCCGACGCGTCCGAGGTCGCCGCGACCGTCGTGGGCGTCGTCGCCGCCGGCGCGGTCGGCGTCAACATCGAGGACTCCCTCAGCAGCGGCAGCTCCCCGCTGCGCCCCGTCGCCGAGCAGGCCGAGCGGATCGCGGCAGCCAGGCGTGCGGCGGACCAGGCCGGGGTCGCGCTCTACGTCAACGCCCGGATCGACACCTACCTGGGCGCGGTGGGTGAGCCCGGCACCCGCCTGCAGGAGACCCTGGCCCGCGCCGAGGCCTACCTCGGCGCCGGAGCCGACGGCATCTTCGTGCCCGGCACCACCGACCCCGCCGTGGTGTCCGCACTCGTGGAAGGCATCCGCGCGCCGTTGAACATCCTGGTCGGCCCTGGCGGACCCTCGATCGGCGAGCTGTCGAAGCTCGGCGTGGCACGGGTCAGCCTCGGCTCCGCCGTCGCCGGAGCCGCCTACGACCTGGTCCGCCGGGCGGCCCGGGAACTGCTCACCACCGGCACCTACACGGAACTGACGCAGGCCATGAGCCACGCGGAGTTGAACGCTCTGATGCGCGGCGAAAGCCGCCGCACGTAGCAGCCGAACCGCAGCTGCGACACCGCGAGGGCCATCGCCCTCGCGCCTGCGAGCCGCCACGCCGACGCTCTGAACTGGGCTTTCTCAACCACTACAGTGGAGTTGGCCTGATCGCGACAGCCTCCTCCCATCTGATTCCGTCTCATTCCAACGACTGAACTCCGAGGAACCTCCCATGAGCCTGAGCATCCGAAATCAGCTTTCCGGCACCGTCACCTCGGTGTCGTTCGGGGAGGTCATGGCTGCCGTCAAGGTACGGCTGGCGTCCGGACAGGACCTCACCGCCGCAGTCACCATGGACGCGGTCAAGGACCTCGGCCTCAGCGCGGGCAGCGAGGTCCGTGCGCTGATGAAGTCCACCGAGGTGGCCCTCGCCACCGGCCCGGTCAGCGGGCTGAGCATCCGCAACCAGATCCCTGGCACGGTCGCCGAGGTGTCCACCGGCGGTGCCATGGCCAGGGTGAAGGTCCGCGTGGACGGCGGCGAGCTCACCGCCGCGGTGACCGCAGACGCCGTGACCGACCTGGGCCTGACGGCGGGTTCGCCGGTCGTGGCACTGATCAAGTCGACCGAGGTCTCGCTCGCCACGGTCTGATCCACGACCGTCCCTGCGCCCGGCTGAGCGGCTCACGCGTGTCGGGGCTGCTCAGCCGGGCAGGGACCCGACCCAGACGGCCTGGATCCCGCTGACGTAACGGGCACCGCAGGCGTCGTCGGGCACCACGAGCTGCGGCCCCGTCTCGTCCAGCGGCGTGCCGTCGATGCTCGTGGCCAGCAGGATCTGCTGCCCCCCGAACTCCGGGTCGATCTCCGCCCAGGAGAGCACCGCGCAGTGGCCGTCCGCGCCGGTGACGGTGAGCAGGTAGCGCAGCCGCGCCTTGCGCCGGGTGAAGTCGATGCGCGGACCGGCGGCGCGCAGCACGTCCCAGAGCATGGGTCCCTCGAAGCCGTGGCGCTGCGACCCGCTGGTCCTGCAGTCGAAGCTCACCTCGACCCGGCGCGCGGGCAGGTCACGCAGCTGTTCCACCGTCAGTTCCACCGGCTGGTCGAGCTGGCCGTGGAGCAGGACGGTGGCGGAGACGGTACTCATCCGAGGTCCCCTTCCGAGGCCGTGCCGTGCGGCTCTGAAGGGTCGTACCCGGGAAGCAGGCCCGTGAATCGCATCTGCTGGCGCATTGTGCCTACTCGGGTTGCATCTGAGATCCATCCGGACGCCTGCACCTCGCATCCGCCGCCGGATAGGCAATCGTCGGTACCACTGGTCTGCAGCACCATGCGCGAGCTGCTCGGCTGGAGGATCAACCAAGGATGATTGACCATTCCGGACTGGCATCTACCATGCGAATGCGCGCCATTTCCTCGCACTTGCCAGGCCCGTGGATCGACGCGGAGTGATGACGGCCGATCCAGGCACACCAGGAGTGGGAGATGATCGTCGGAGATCTGCTGCAGTTGGACGACCTGCACATCGGGCTGGCCTGGGGGCCGGACGAGTTGCTCGACCGCCGGGTCACCGGGGTCACCTCGACCGATCTGCAGGACCCGGCCCGCTACCTGCAGCCCGGGGAGCTGGTGCTCAGTGGCCTGGTCTGGTGGCAGCCGGACGACGCCGAGGCCGCCGTGCGCTTCGTGACCTCGCTGCGCAGCGCTCGGGTCGCCGCCCTGCTCGCCGGTGAGGGGACCCACGGTCCGGTCCAGCGAAGCCTGGTCGAGGCCTGCCGCACCCACCGGATCCCGCTGCTGAGCGTGCCGCCCGGGACCAGCTTTCGCGCGGTCACCGACCGGGTCTACTTGCGCCTGTGGGCCGGGCTGCGGGCGGGGGCCGGGGAGCAGGGCGTCGGCGGACTCCCGGAGGCGGCGCGGCGGGAGTTGCTGGAGCAGGTGCAGGGCGGGGCGGAGCCGGCTGACGTACTGCGGCGGGCGGTCGCGCAGTTGGGGATCCCGGACTGCTCGGTGGTCACGGCCGCGGGCCGGGTCGTCGCTCGCTCCACGCCGGCGGCTCCGCCGAAGGCGGGAGCGAAGCGGGGAGGTTCGCACCAGGGAGGCCCGGAGCAGGCCGGTCCGCACCAGTCCGGTGCGCCGCAAGGAGGTTCGCCGCACGGCGGTGCGGCACGGGGCGGTTCGGCACGGGGCGGTTCGGCACGGGGCGGTTCGGCGCGGGGCGGTTCGGCGCGGGGCGGTGAGCCGCACGGCGGTTCCGCGCGGGCGGTCGCGATCGGGCCGCCCGGTGAGTCCCCCTTCGACGCCTGGCTGCTGCAACCGCAGAGTCCGGCCTGCCACCCTGAGCTGCTGCGCGGCCTCGCCGATCTCCTCGCCCCACTCGCCGTCCAGGCCCACGCCGCGACCGCCGCCCGCCGGGCCGCCGCCGGACAGCTCTGCGAGCTGCTCGACGAGCAGGGCCCCGCCGATCTCGATGCGGCGCTCGCCCGCTGCGACCTGCCCCTACAGGAGCCGCTGACCACCGTGGCCGCACGGATCGACGCCACCGGCGGCGCGGCGCCGTCGGGTTGGGCCGTCGCCGCGCTGACCGAAGCACTGCACATGTTCGGCGCCCCCTTCGCCGCGGGCACGGACGGCAGGGGTCGCGCGTCGGCCGTGGCCGCCGCGCTGCGGCGTACCTGGCCGCTGCTGCAACGCCGGTTGAGCGACCGTCAGACCCTGGTCGCCGGGGTGAGCCCGTCGGCGCTGCCCGAAACGGCCGCGCTGCGTGCCTCGCTCGTGCACGCCCGCTACGCGCTCCGGGCTGCGACCGGCTCCGGTCCCGTCGGCAGCGGCGCCGAGCTGGACTCGCTGTCGGCGCTGCTGAGCGGCATCCCGGCCGAGGTCACCACGGCCTTCCAGCAGCGCCTGCTGGCCCCGCTCGCCGCGCACGACAGGGAGAACAGCGTCTCGCTG
Organism: Streptacidiphilus sp. MAP12-16; assembly: GCF_041262165.1. Taxonomy (NCBI): domain Bacteria; kingdom Bacillati; phylum Actinomycetota; class Actinomycetes; order Kitasatosporales; family Streptomycetaceae; genus Streptacidiphilus; species Streptacidiphilus sp. MAP12-16. The sequence goes on along the minus strand of NZ_JBGCBY010000025.1, from coordinate 18,708 downwards.
ACAGGCACGCTCGCCGTGTTCCTGGACCACGACGGTTCCTGGGCGCGTACGGCCAAGGCCCTGCACATCCACGTGAACACGGTCCACTACCGGATCCGCCGGATCGAGGAACTCACCGGTCGCGACCTGAGCCGGCTGGCGGACCGGCTCGACCTGCGGGCGGCCCTGCTGTGCTCCGAGCGGCGCGACGCCTGACCCGGCGACACGACAGGGCCCGGACCGGGACGTCGATCCCGGTCCGGGCCCTGGTCGAGCTGCTCAGTGCAGCAGGTTCAGCTGGTTGGTGGCATCGTCCACGAAGTAGACGCCGTGCGAGTCCGGCCGTACGGCGAGGCCGAACAGGGCGCCGGCGCCGGGCGGGTTACCGGAACCGTCCAGCTGCACCACAGCCACCTGGTCTCCACGGGGCGTGGTCTCCACCAGGTTCCCGTCCGCCGCGTTCACGGTGAGGATGTCGCCGTTCGGCGCCACGGCCAGTCCCAGCGGGCTGTTGAGGGCGCAACCGCTGCTGACGGTTCTTCCGGTACCGGCCGAGTCGTCACGCCGGAGGGCGTTCGGGATGGCGGTGATCCGGTTGCCGACCGTGTCGGCGACGTACAGCGTCCCCTGCTTGCTGAGGCCGACGCCGGTCGGGCCGACCACCAGCGCCGCGGGGTCCGTGTGCTCGCCGAAGCCGGAACCGATGACCTCGGTGTCCAGCAGGCTCGGCGGGCGGTCGCCCTCGCCTCCGAGCAGGGTCAGTCGCAACACGGTGCCTCGGTTCACGGTCGCGCCGCCTGCGGCAACCGTCCCGTTCAGGACGTTGGTGACGAACAGTTGGCTGATGTCGCCTCGGCTCACGGCCGTCATGTCCCAGGGCCCGTTGATGCCGTGTCCGGAGATGGTCTCCCGGACGGTGCCGTGGCTGTCCAGCACCAGCAGGCAGCCGGCCTTCGCGGTCGCCGCCATGCCGTCCGTGGTGGGCAGGCTGCCGACCACGACCCAGCCGCCCGGCAGGATCGCGAGCGCGGTCGTGAGCCCGACACCACCCGGGCACTTGCCCGGCAGGTGCGCGGCGTCGATCTGGGCGAACTGGCTGACCGCGCCGCCCGGGCTGATCTCGACCAGGGTGGTGCCGGTGCCCTGCAGATTGCTCGAGTTGTTGAAGTTGCTGACCAGGACGTTGCCGCGGTGCAGCAGGCCGTGGCTGGCCGGAACCACCGCGACACCGTAGGGGTTCACGTCGCCGTTGGCGGGAACCGTGGACGCGATCGCGCTGATCGTGTGATCGGGTCCGACGAAAGGCTCGTTCGCGGCTGCGCCGCTCGCCTGGGCGGCCCCTGCGGCCACCCCCAGCATCAGGATCGCGGCCGCCGCAACGGCCGTGCGTACTCGTGCTCTCACGTGCCCCCTCCTCGGGAGTCGGGTATGCATCCCTCCCTACGCGACAGCGACGGGTCGGGTTCACCTGCGGGGTTGTGGCCCTCGGCAGTCCGTAATGTAACTTTTGCGACGTGCGGGTTGGCCCGTTTTCATGTGGTCCGTTCCGGTGAAGTGTGTTCTGTCGCCGCGCGCGAGCAACTCACGCCGGGGCGAGCAGGCCGACGGCCAGGGCCGCGACCGCGGCCTCCAGCCGGTCACGCTCGGCGGGGGCCATCGCCGCCACCCGCAGTGAGCGTGCGGAGATGAGCGAGACCAGCAGCCAGGCCACAGCGCCGGGGTCGACCTCGGACCGGACCTCTCCGACTGCCTGCCCCTGGCGCAGCAGCTCGGCCAGAGTGTCGGCGACGCTGCGCACCGCGGCCTGACCGGCCTGCGCGACAACGGGTTCCGCGGTGGCGGCGACCGAGTCGCCGAACAGGACGCCGATCGAGCCCTGCGCGTGCAGCTGGTCGAGATGCGCGGGCGAGGTGACCTGGACCACAAGGGCTGCGACGGGAGTGCCGGCCGCGACCGCGCCGGCGAGCTGCGCGCACATCTGCTCCGCCGCGCGCTCCACCACTGCGGCGAAGAGCGCCGCCTTCGAACCGAAGTTCTGGAAGACCACCGGCTCGCTGACGCCGACCCGGGCAGCGACCTCGGAGACCTTGCCGCGCTGGTAGCCGCGTTCGGCGAAGACCTCGGTCGCAGCGGTCAGGATCGAGGCGCGGCGGTCGGCCGCACTGAGCCGGGTGCGGCGCGGCTTGGCTGGTGCGGGCTTGGTCACCCGGTCATCGTAGACGGCCTTGCCAACAAAACTTAGTCATGACTAAGATGAGCGTTCTTAGTCACCACTAAGTTAGGGGCAGGCATGGAACTCGGACGCCTTCTGCACGGAAACCCGCAGCAGGACACCGGCGGCACCACCATCGACCAGGGACGGGGCTACGAACTCTTCGCGGCCCTCGCCTTCGGCGGTCGCCGCAACCGCGTCTTCACCCGGCTGGCGGAGCTCAGCGGCGCCAGCCCCGGAGACCGCGCTCTGGACCTGGGCTGCGGGACCGGATACCTCACCCGGCAGTTGGGCAGGGTCGTCTCGCCCGGCGGCACCGCCCTCGGTACCGACCCGTCCGCGCCGGTCATCGAACACGCCCGCAGGCTGGCAGACGGAATGATCGGCTGCGCCTTCGAGCGCGGGATCGCCGAACGGATCGAGGCCCCCGACGACTCCTTCGACGTCGTGGTCAGCAGCCTGATGATTCATCATCTGCCCGAGCCGGTACGTCCGCAGGCGCTGGCCGAGATGTACCGGGTACTGCGCCCCGGCGGCCGCCTGATGATCGCCGACTTCCGCCCGCCCAGCAGCCGGGTCGGCCGACACCTGGTCGGCGCCGCCACCGGTTCCGCCATGGAGCACAATCCGATCGACCAGCTGGAAGTCCTGGTCCGCGACACGGAGTTCGAGCAGATCCAGGTCGGCGACCTGCGTCCCTGGATCCGCTACGTCACCGCGGCCAGGCCGGCCCGCGACGTCAGCTCCGGGCCCGCGCCCGCGCCCGGGCCCGCGCCCGCGGCGAGGTCAGGAGGGACAACGACTTCCTGATCGACGCGGTTGTCGGTCAGATGTGGCATGGGCTCCTGTTCGGCCGCACCGTCCTCGACGGGAAACAGGCACGGGTCGTCGCCGACACGGTCGTGGCAGCCCCCCGACTCGACGGGGAATCGTTGACGCCCGCCGGATGATCCGGTCGTGCCGCTGCCATGACGGGCGACGGGATGCACGGGCCTGGTGCTCTCGGTCTTCGCCTGGCCGAGGGTGTTCTCGCAGAGGGCCGACTCCGACCCGGATGGCCTGCTCGTCGACACAGCACCGCCTGCAAGAATCCCCACCTATGGCGAATCACGAGTACGGAGTCGAAGGGCAGAGGGCCCCGCTTCGGGCCGGCCGCAGGCCGGCAGGCTTCTCCCGACGGAACCCCACGCTCGCAGCGGCCTTCCTGGGAGGCGTGTCCCTCCTCGGCTACGGACTGCTGCGGCACTTCCTGCTGCATCTCTCCATGGTCGACCTGGTCGTCTATCGCGCAGAGGGCCACGCCGTACTGGCGGATCAGGACCTCTACGCCATGAGGGTCCTGCCATGGCAGCTGTCGGCGACCTACCCGCCCTTCGCGGCCCTGGCGTTCACCGGCCTGGCCTGGATACCCGTCGCACCGGCACGCGCGCTCGTGACGCTCGGCAACGTCGGACTCCTGGGGCTGTTCGCGCTCCTCGCGTGCCGACTGGCGGGCTGGCCGGCCAGGCGCTTGCAACCTGCTGTCGCGATCCTGGCGGCATGCTTCGGGGTATGGCTGGAACCGGTCTGGACCACCCTGAACTACGGGCAGATCAACATCCTTCTCTCGGTGCTGGTGCTGTGGGACCTCACCCGCTCCGACAGCAGTCGCAGCAAGGGCATCGCCATCGGTATCGCCGCCGGGATCAAGCTGACCCCCGGCCTGTTCGCCCTCTACCTCCTGTTCACCGGACGAGTCCGGGCCGCCCTGGTCGCCGGGGCCGCCAGCCTCGGCACGGTCCTGCTCGGCTGGCTGGCGCTCCCGAACGACTCGATGAACTTCTGGACCAAGGACCTCTTCGATACCGGTCGCGTCGGCAAGACCTGGATCGTCGACAACCAGTCCCTGCGGGGCGCGCTCGCCAGGCTGTTCCACACCGCCGACCCCGGTGCCTGGGCGGTCGTCGCGACCGCGGCCGTCGGCGTCCTCGGACTCGCGGTGGCCACAGCCTGCGCCCGACGATCCTCGACGGCACCGCGAGCCGAAGCCTGGGGCGTGCTGTGCTGTGCGATCACCGGTCTGCTGGTCTCGCCGATCAGCTGGTCACATCACTGGGTGTGGTGCGTCCCAGTGATCATTCTGCTGGCGGCCGAAGCTTCAGCCGAGAACGACCGTGGCGGTCACCGCCGGATGGGGCGGCGCACGACGCTCGCCGTCACCGTGACTGCGTTCACCTGCCAGTGCCTGTGGGTGGTGCCGCAGTCGGGGGACGGAGCGCTCCACCTTCCGTACTGGGAGATGCCCTTCGCGGCGGTCTATCCGCTCGCGGGGCTTGCGTTCCTGGGTGTTGCCTGGGCCCGTGTTCTGCGCCGCCCCCGGCCGATCGAGGCCCGATCCGGGCTGCGTGAGCGCGTTCGGGGCGTAGTCGTGTAGGCGGTTGCCCTACCCCCGTCCGCCATCCCAGGAAGCGTCTATACGCTTCCGGGGTGACTCATCCGCTCGCGCCGACCTGTCCGGCCACCAATCGCAACACAGCCCTCCTGGGCGAGATGGCGATCCGGATCCGCTTCCGGGCTCGCGCCTCAGGTGTCGCGGCAATCCTGCGACCCGCCTCAGTCCCGACACCCACGGAAGCCACCGAGGCTCGATCCACTGAGCTCCCTGGCGGGGTGCACGCTCGTTGCGCCGGTCGGCGGTCGAAAGATCCGTTCAGCGCAAGACGACACTGCTGCCAAAGGACGAGTCCGTGATACGCACGGAGCCGGAGCCGCCCGAGACCCTCGACGTAGCCACCGCCAAAAACCTGCGGCGCATTCCCGCCCAGCGGTCACGGCCGCCGGCCGGGGACAGATTCCCCATCCGGACGCTCGCAACGCCGAGGATCGCGGTCACCCTTGCCGTCGTCGGCACGTTGCTGCTGGCCGTCGTCGGCCTGGCCTCGCCCAATGACCACACCCTTGACGCACGGCTGCCGCTGTCCCTGCTGCCCGCGCTGCCCGGCGCCGCGTCCACCTACCTCACCCTCACGGCGATCGTCCTGCAACTGCTTGGGCTGCTCGGCATGCTCGCCGCCAACCGCGCAGGCTGGCGCCCGTCGCGGCGCCAACTGCTCACGGCCGGCACCGCTGCCGTGCTCACCCTCGCCTGCCTGACCCCGATAGGCTCATCGGACACGGCCAGTTACGCCGCATACGGGCGAATAGCCGCGCTGGGCGGCGATCCTTACTCCTCCACCCCTGGACTGTTGGGCGGCCCGTACGCGCAACTCGTCAGCAGCAGCTGGCTCCACACCCCGTCGGTGTACGGACCGATCGCCACCTGGATCCAGGAGGGTGCGGCCATGATCGGCGGCAGCCATCCATGGCTGACCATATGGCTGCTGATGGTCGCGAACGCCGTCGTCTTCATCGCGGTCGGCTGGCTGCTGATGCGCCAGGCAGAGGACGAGATTCGCGCGGGACTGCTGTGGATGGCCAATCCGCTCCTGATCGGCCAACTGGTCGGCGGCGGGCACTTGGACACCTATGTCGCCGCCCTGGCCCTCTGCGCCGTACTTTCTGTCAGACGGGGCACGCTGCTGCACCACGACCTCCTCGCCGGTGCCGCTGTGGGCCTGGCCGCAGGAGTCAAGGTCAGCGCAGCTCTGATCGGCGTCGGACTGATCTGGCCGCTCGTCCGCCAGCGTGCCTGGGTCCGCGCGCTGCGCATCACCGTCGTCAGTGTGGTCACCGTGGTCGCCCTGTACTTCACGTACGGGCTGCACGCTCTGGCACCCCTCTCCACGGCCTCGGACCTCGTCTCGGTTCCCTCGGTGTGGCAGGTAGTACAGCACTTCGGACGGTTGACGATCGGGCAGGCGTCCACTGCCTTCGCCATCAGCGCCATCTGGCCCGTGCTCCTGCTGCTGGTGGCCGCCCTGGCTCTGCGCCGGATCCCCGGTAAGCCCCCAGGCGTGGTCGCCGTGCCCTTCGCCCTGATCTTCGCCTGGATCGTGGTGGCTCCCTGGTGCATGCCCTGGTACACAGCCGCCGCCTGGCCCCTGGCGGCGCTGCTGCCGCGCAGCCCACTGACGCGCTGGCTCGCCCTGATCACCGCAGCCCTTGCCCTGGTCCACAACACCGGCGGTCATGGCTGGGTTTGGTAAGTGTCCCGAGACGCTCGCCCACCCATCGCGAGCTGCGGATCGACACCCTGTGTGGTCGACGCGTGCAACCGACTACGTACCGCTTGAGCGCACTCGTGCCCGAAAGGCCGACCGAGTGCCCGAGCCGATCGGACCCTCCGCCTTTCAGGCGTGTCCAATCGGGCGTGGTTGATCCTCGGAAGGGCCGGACAGGCTCCGGGCCGCAGACTTGGCCGCCCGGGAACGCCGAGCGGCGATGACCAGGGCGATGGGCAGAGCTATCAGCCCGATCAGCAGGAGCAGCAGGCCGATGGCGGTCAGTAGGGACGAGACCAGCAGGGTCGTGGATGCCCCGCCCTGGAACCCGCTCCTTGATGTCCACACGACGCGTGAGAGCACAGCGGAGGCGGGGAGGCTGCCCTGAGCCTGGCTCAGGAACATCCGAGAGTCGATGGAATCCGCACGGTTGTCGCCCAGGAGGAACACGCGACCCGCAGGGACAGTGACCGCAAAGTCCGGCATGCCGCCGTCCGCCGAGGGCGCGTACGGCTCGTCGAGTGGTTTCCCGTCGACGGTCACGTGTCCAGAGGCGCAGCACGTGATCCGGTCACCGCCGGTGCCGATCACCCTTTTGAGGACCGGTCCGCGGACACCCCACCCCATGGGATCAGCCAGTACCACGTCGCCGTGCCGAAGCGTGGCCGGGACGACGGTCTCCCCGACCACCAGATCACCCGGCACGAAGGTCGGAGACATGGCGGCACTGCTCACGCGGTACGCGTGGACGCCGGCGTGAAGCGTGACACCTCCGGCCACGATCATCACGATCCCCAAGCACGTCACAGCCAGGGCCAGTCGTAGCGGCCTACGCCGCCCTCTTCGTGGCTGGTTCGGACCCTCGGCCGTCATGCTGATCCCCCGTTCCTCCCCCGCACACCCTGGCGGCGCGCCACATCCTACGGAGTCACCTGGACGTCGGCCCTACCCGGCTGGACCCCAGGCAGTCGGTGACCGTGTTGCTGGAGTACCCCCGCATCCGTGGCACCGGCCGACGTTCTCCCCGAGCATGGCGAAAGCCTCTCGCCACAGCAGAGTTGAGGAATGTCAGGCCTCATGATCTTCGGCGAGCCCAACCGCCTACCCGTCGCGGCGGGGCCGGCTGCTTGCGCAGTCCCCATAATTGACGTCCTGGACTGAGCGTGCGCAAGGAGTCGCCGGCCTCGTCCACCCCGCCCCAGTCCTGAGCACGAGCAGCGACGTCAGCGGCCCTCCTCGGTACCCGTATCGGGACCCGTATCGGGACCCGTATCGGGACCCGCACGGTCCGTCTGCCGTTCGACTGGCGGACCGTGCGGGTCTGGTCGCATCGAGGATGCCGAGTCGTCAGTTGATGTAGTAGCCCACGACATCGGCTACGAGGTCGACATGTCCCCCTCCATGGGAGAACGCGACTCCGTCGTTGAGCAATCGCACCACCGCCTGATTGGAGATGGACCGGCCGAGAAGTCGAGAGTGGAGGTGTTCGGGTCGGACGGGCCGTACGGGAACACGGCGACATAACCACCCGTCGCCGTGTTCGTCGCCGTGACGTTGAGCGTGAGCGCGGTGGCTCCGAACGGAGGCACTCCGTCGTACCAGTCCTCAAGTCCGGTCAGGGCGATGCTCTGGCCGGACGAAAGGCCGCCGTCATGCCAGCCGAGCGAGGTGCGCGTGTCCATCACCCGGTTGGGGGTGACAGCCCTTCCACGCGACCGAAAGCCGTCCTGATCCTCGTGGACGCCTCGACCCGCCGCCCCAGGCGGGACGGCGGGTCGAGGCGTCCGACGCGTCGGAGCGGCGGTGGGCTACCCGGCGGTGGGGCTAGTTGACGGTGAAGTAGTAGTCGTAGGCGGCCAGTTGGATGCCGCTCTCGGTGGTTGCGTAGACGTTCAGGTCGTACCAGCCGCCCTGGCTCGGGGTCCAGGAGATGTGGGCGCTGCCCTGCCCCTTGGCCTTGACCGTGCCGGTCGTACCGTCGCTGAAGGTGTACGTGTAGCTCGCCACGCCCTTGAACTTCGGTGCGAAGGTGAACGTGCCGGGCACTCCGACGCCGCCGCTAGTGCCGTTCTCGGCGTAGACGTCCGAGGAGACCGTGGGAGTGGTGTCGGCCTCGCCGCCGGTCCACCAGTTGGCCTGGGTGACCCAGCCGTCTGCGCTCGTGGAGGACACCTGCAGGGTGTCCCCGTATATGCCGTCCAGCGTGATCTTCAACTTGGCGGTGCCCTGGGCGGACGCCTTCACCGTGGTGGTCGTCTGATTCTGCCCCAGGTGCACGACGGTGTAGCTGACCACCGGGCTGACTGCCTCGACCCCCGGGTCAGGGGTGAACTCGAAGGTGGTGGGCTTGCCGAACTCCTTCGGGTGGGACAACTGGGTCACCGTCGGGCCGTCGAACTTCACCTGGATGTAGAACCGCGTCGTCGGGGACTCGTTGAACGCGCGGTCCAGGCTGGCCACGGTCAGGACCAGGAACCCGCTGGCCTGCGGAGGCACTAGGCTCACCGTGGTCGAGCCGCCCAGTGCGTCCGCACGAGCGAAGTACTTCGGGTCGCTGTAGGGGTCCTGGAACTGGGGGATCCCGTGCTCCCCGATGGACGCGACCCCCGCGACGGGGAGGCTGCCGACCCAGGAGTACACAAAGCCGCGGACGTCGCTCGTGCCGTTCGCGTCCAGGGTGATCTTTATCGGCGCGCCGCCCTGGTTCGACTGCCCCGAAGGGTAGTTGACGGAGGAAACGGTGGGAGCAGCGGCGGGCGCGGTGTCGTCATCAGCCACGTAGCACGGCGCCGACCAGGCCGAGGCGGCGCCGCTCGCGTCCACGGTCCGCGCCTGCCAGGCGTAGGACTGGCCGTCCGTCAGGAAGCCGCCGCCCAGGTTCGCCGAGGACTCGTTTCCGGCCAGGGCGTACTGGTTCGAGGCGGTGGCGATCTTCGTCGGGTCGGAGAGCGGCCAGATCTGGTACTGCACGGACAACTCCGTCACGCTGCTGTCGCTGTCACCGGGGATGCCCTCGACGACCAGGCCGCCGCGTCCGGCCACGTACAGGGGCGCGCTCGCATCGGTCGAGCACGCCTGGTCGGCGTTGAACAGTTCGGTCGGCGTCGTCGGTGTCCCGGTGGCTGCGCTCGCCGGCGTAGCCAGCAGCAGCGCCAAGCTGATGGCCGCGATCGATGCAAAAGCGACACGGGTCCGTGCGCCCAGCGATGTCTTCACGTTTTCCCTCCCATAGGCCCGCGCACAGCGCCCGGCAACGGCACCGCCTGCGCGGGCACGAACGTGCGGAACGCTAGCGCACACGTACGACAAGCCCCCTGGATTTATCGCGCCCCGGAGCCCGGGCCACCACGGTCGCCCCCTGGCGTGCAACGAGGTTCACCCACCGGACGATCCGCGCTTCGGCGAGCCGCTGTGCCCGGGGATCGTGTAGAAGAGTCCGCTACCGGATCAGGGCCGACCTGGCGATCCGCTGACCTACCGCTGACCGCCGGCCAAACCGTGAATTCCCGTATCCCCGCTACGTCCCTTCGGAACGGGCACGCGGCGGGCAGGTGGCCCCTTCGATGCGCACTACCAGCAGCTCGGCCGCCGATATGCATGAGCGCCGCTGGCTGCCTCGCACGGCCCCGGAACGGCCCGGGTGGGGCGTCGTGAGGGCGCCGAATGGGCAACGCTAGCCTTTCGATCATGGCTTTGCGACCTGATGAGTTCTACGACCATGCCCGTGCGGCTGCGGATGGTGAGCTGCGGCTTCCGTTGGCGCGGATGACCGGCTGGAACATCAGCCCATTCGAGCAGGACGGGCTGCGCGTCGCGCCGCTGCGTCCTCCGGTGCTGCCTGAGCCGGCGCGGCACGGCGAGGACCCCACGGACTGCGACATGTGCCGTAAGCGGGACGAGGGAATCTGGTTCAACGAGCGCTGGCGACTGGCCCGGATCGGCGGCGTCGGTGTGCCGCTGGTCCTGATGCTGTTCTCGCGCGAGCACTACGACATGGCGGATCTGTCCGACGATATGGCGGCGGAACTGGGCGTGCTCACCACACACCTCGTCCGCCACGTGCAGGCGCTGCCGCACATCTCCCGGGCCCACGTCTATCGGATCGGGGACGGAGCGGCGCACCTGCACATCTGGTTCTTCGCCCGGCCCGAGGGGCAGACCCAGCTGTTCGGGTCGTGGCTGCCCGTCTGGGACGACCTGCTGCCGGAGTACCCGGCAGCCATAGCCGATGCAGACGCGGCGGCCGTCGCTGACGCATTGGTCGCCTCGTATGGAGGCCGTCGCTCGGACATCGACGAACAGACGCACGTCTGACCCTTCACGATCTCGAAGTCCACGGTCTTGAAATCAGCCGGCTATGCCTGCGTTGGTTCGAACCCAACAGTGACACCCCGGATCGCTGGCCTGGGGCGGAACCGTCGATCACCTCCCTGAGCTGCGGGGGAGCGGTCGGCGGTTGTCGTTGCTGGGCGACGTTGGTCTACCTCGCAGGGCCCAGGGACGGCCCGGCCACGCGAGTGCTCCGCCCCGGTTGTCTAATCGGTGAGCCAGCCATCGACGATCGAGTCGGGCTCTGTCCAAGTTGGTGGTTCGAAATATTCAGATGGCGCCCGACCGGCGCGTGCCATCCCCCGTGTATCGAACCGGAAGGACGGCACCAACCAGCATGGCAGACAACCCTTCGGTGATCGGCGGCGTCGACACCCACACCTACTTCCACCAGGCCGCTGTCATCGACTCCCTCGGCCGGCACCTGGCCTGCGCATCGTTTTCCACCGACCCTGACGGCTACCAAAGCCTGCTGGCCTGGCTGCGCTCGCACGGCGAAGTCCTCGCCGTCGGCGTGGAGGGAACCGGCGCCTACGGATCCGCCCTCACCCGGTACCTGCGCACACACCAGGTCCAGGTGGTCGAGGTCGACCGGCCCGACCGCCGAGCCCGCCGGAGCAAGGGCAAGTCCGACCCGGTCGACGCCTACGCCGCCGCAACATCGGTGCTCGCCGGCACTGCCGCCGGCACCCCGAAAACACGCGACGGCATCGTGGAGGCCATCCAGGCCCTGCGCGTGGCACGCCGGTCGGCCGTCAAGTCCCGCACACAGACGATCAACCAGATGAAGCTGAGGTCTTCCTGTCCCTCATGGAGGCTGATCTCCGGCGCAGTGACTGGCGCGACCCGGACGCGGGGTCGGTCAACTTCCTGGAGTACGCCGAATCCTGGATCAAGGAACGTGACCTGCGGCCGACCACGTTGGAGCTGTACCGCCGACTGCTCCGGCTCCACCTCGCCCCGACCTTCGGGGCCCTGGACCTGGACCAGATCACCGCACCCCGCATCCGGACCTGGCGTACGGAGCCGCTGGAGGCAGACAAGCGGATCACCGCCGCCAAGGCGTACCGGCTGCTGCGGTCGATCCTGGCCACCGCCACCGATGACGACCTGATCCGCCGGAACCCCTGCCGAATCAAGGGTGCGGGCAAGGAGCCCTCCCCGGAGCGCAGCACGGCGACGATCGAGCAGGTCTATGAGCTCGCGGCCCTGGTCGGTGAGCGTTGGCGCGCCATGGTCTTGCTCGCTGCGTTCACCACCCTGCGGCCTGAGGAACTGGCGGAGCTGCGCCGTCAGGACATCAACCTCGGCGCAGCGACTGTCCGGGTCCGTCTCGCCGCGCCGGAGTTGACCACGGGCCGCCGGGTCGTCGGCGACACCAAGTCGGATGCGGGCAAGCGGCTGGTGACCATCCCGGCCGTGATCCTCCCCGAGGTGAAGCACCACCTCGACACCTTCGCGGAGAAAGGCGCGAATGGCTTGGTCTTCGTCGGCCCGGAGGGAGGAGCGTTCCGGCGGTCGTCCTTCGGTCGGATCTGGCGCAAGGCGCGCGACACGGCCGGCCTTCCCGGCTTCCGCTTCTACGATCTCCGCCACACGGGCAACACCCTGGCGGCTGCGACCGGAGCCAGTCTCAAGGAGCTGATGGCCCGCATGGGTCACGGCTCGGTCCGCACCGCGATGATCTACCAGCAACGCGACCTCTGAGCGGGACAGGAAGATCGCGGACGGCATGGACGCAGAGATCAAGAGCAGGCGTGGCCGGGGCACGGACGAGGGGTCCGCCGAACCATGATCGCAACGAAGGGCACGTAGGGGGCACGGCCCCTGATTCGGGCTCGAACAGCAAAGAGGCCCAGACTGGGGATCATGTCCCTGGCCTGGGCCTTAGCACTGGAGCGGGTGACGAGAATCGAACTCGCGCTCTGAGCTTGGGAAGACTCTTCAGCGCCTGTTGCCTGAGCTGCCGTGCCCTTGATCTGCGATTTTCCCACCGCCTGACCGTGACTGACTCTCTCTGACCGCGCGGCACCGTCAGCACGGGCACGCATCGGGCACGTGGCCTCAATGGGCCGCCGAAGTGTGCCACTGCGATGCCGGATCGGCGCGCACCGTACACCCCCGGGCCCGGTAGGTCCGCGCGGATGGTAGGCCGTGGTGTTGCTCGACGGGTTAAGTTGTGGGGTATACGGGGGCCAGGTGGTAGGCGGTGATCCAGTCATGGGTGTCGATGAAGGCGCGCATGTGGGCATCGCGGGTTGAGGTTGTCCCACACGAGCACCAGGGGTCGGCCCAGTTGCTGATGGGCGTCGACGAGCAGGACTCCAGCTTGCGGCAGATAACAGACATCCGTCGCGTACTCTGGCATGCTGCTCCCATGGTCGGCCGGCGCGGACCCCGGTCAGTGCCAATTCGCTGCAGAATGCCACAGTTTGGGGTTGCATCGTGAGTAGCTCACCCAAGTTCTCCGAACTCTACTTTGGCATGGCCGACAGCAAGAATGAAGCACGCGACAATCCCGAAGCTTTCATTAAGAGCTTCGTCGACCATCAGAGGATCGTCGAAGACTTGAAGACTCGCAGGAGGTTTCTCGTCCTGGGTCCCAAGGGTGCTGGTAAGTCAGCTGTAGCATGGTATATGGACTTGAGTAAATCGGCCACAGAGCTAGTGAGCACTCGGGATATCAGCGAGCTGCCTATCGCTGATATCGAGCGCATGAAGACCGGTGACAGTGCGGGCGTGGGCCGAACGGTCACGGCCTGGAAACTGATCATTCTATGTGCACTGCTCGACTTGATACTGAGCGACAAATCGAGCCCACTTCATCAGATCTCTGAACTGCAACGAGTGGAAAAGGAGCTGAGGAGAGAGGGGTTCATGGACCCCACTCCGATCAAGGCAGTTCTGGCAACCACCAAGAACACGTACAAGGTGCCCATTCCGCAGTTTGGGGAGATCTTTTCACGAGAGAAGACAAGCTCGGTACACCTAGCCAATATCGTTCCATTTGTCGAGAAATGGGTTTGCGGGAGCCGCAACAACAGCCACACGCTGATCCTGGATGGCATTGACTCGATCTACCTCAATGACCCACAGTACTTTACTTCTATCTCGGCATTGGTACAGGCTGTTTACTCGATCAACCAGAGCTTGCGCGCTTCGCAGTCGAGTGCACACGTGGTTCTCCTGATCAGAAATGACTTGTTCTCCCGGCTGACTCTGGCCGACGCTGGCAAGATGCGGGAAGACTTCGGTGCAGACCTGGACTGGAGAATCCTGTCTGGGCAGCCTCGGCAGGCGCCGCTTTTCAAGCTGGCAAGCAAGAAAGGCGGCTCGCTCCTTGAGGATCCACCCGCCGATATTGTCGACGCCTACTTCCCTGCAGACGTCCAGCTTGGTGGGCGACACGGAGGAGCTCCTCAGTGGGTGCAAATCCACCAGTATCTTCTAAATCTAACGCGACACACCCCGCGCGACTTGCTGAGGCTGTTTGAACATATTCGCAAGGTCGCCGAAGCCGGAAATCTCCCAATGGCCCAACATGGAAAACTCACCCAGGAGATTATCCGCGAGGGCGTATTGCAGTATTCGTCTAAGTACTTCGTTGATGCAATCCATAACGAGCTCGTTGGAAGGGATGGCGATGATCAAGAACTAGTTCGGGAAGGCATGGTTACTTTGCGTCATCTTCCCAAGAGTACCTTCACTCTCGAGGAATTTAGCGCCGAGTGCTTCGGAGGTTCGACTCCAGAGAACAAAAAGAAGGCGGAGAAGATTCTCACCTGGTTCTTCTTTGCTGGAGCTCTAGGTAATCTTCGACCTGGCCAAGAAACCTATATGCAGTTTTATCACAGGCGAGAAGGTACAGACGTATTTCTCAAAGGGCAACTTGTACTGCACAATGCCCTCGTCCACGCATGGAATATTCCCAGATAGAATCTGGGTGTACCCGGCAGTGCACTGCAGGTTCTTATCAGAAGTCGAAGGAAGTGATTCGCCGGTTCTCTGACCTGCGGACCAACGTCGATCACTCCCCTGAACTGCGGAGGAGCGGTCGGCGGTTGTCGTCGTTGGTCACCTTTGGCCAGCCTCGCACGGCACCTAGACGGCCCAGAGGTTCTCTCAGCGGTCCTTCTGGATGGTCTCCGCGTCGTAGCGGCTCTGGAAGCGGGCCATGTCCTCTTCGGGGCGGGCGGACCCAAGAGCGTGAACACTGCCGTCACGGCGGTCGATGAGCACCGGTCCATGGCCCATCCACGCGTCGTTGATGTCTCTCGTCTTTACCCAGGTCGATGACTGGTAGAAGAACACCCATCCAAAACGGTGCTCATCGAACCTAGTGATCTCCCCAGTGATGCCCTCGAATTGGGGCTGGGCGTTGACCTCCTCGGCCAAGAAGATGTTCGCTATCTCGCGCGCGCGTTCTGCCGTGATCACGGCGGTAGAATATCGTGCGCTCAGCTTTGCGACTCCGCAGGAACCACGACGGTCCCCGTCGTCTGGAGGACGCCCCAGTCGCTGCCCAGGCATGTGAAGATCATCTACGAGCGTGACGAGCGGGTAGCTCCGAGGCGGCAGGTCGATCAGAGTCGCACACACTACCGAGCCCTACTCCTCACCACCAGAAGGGTCCTCGCCCCGCGCGTTACAAGCTGGCTCCGCCAGCACACACAGCGGCGACGTGAGCTGCCTCAGCCCAGCCTCGTGGATTCACCTCAACGACAGGGCTGAGGATATCTATTGACGACAGCTGCACAGGTGATAACTTTTACCATCCAACGATGCGATAGGGTAGAGGCGACGATAGTCTAGCTCGCGAGAGAAGGAAAGTGGACAAGTCAGCCAGCAGCAGCCTAGGCGGCAACTACGCTCAGGAAGCGCTTCATGCGTCACTCGAATTTAGTCGGCCCGGACCAATGGTTCACGGTGCATTGTCACCCAAGAGGCCGGCTACCGAGACCGCAGGAATGGCGGATGCTTTCCCTTACTACGCCGGCTTCTCATTCGAATGGGCATGCAGTCGGATTAGCGGATCGCAGGAATCTGGGCTCCTGACCATCTTGGATCCATGGAACGGCAGTGGGACAACCACCCTGGCTGCAAACTCGCGAGGGCACAAGGCCCTGGGGATTGACAGAAATCCCATTGCTAATGTTGTAGCGAGCTTTCGATGCACAGCTTCTTCGAGCGTAGTTCTTTGCAAGACGCCGGGCCGCGGGGCTACGCCAAAAAGGCTAGACAGTACTGATCCTCTCTTCCACTGGTTCGATCAGGAAACCGTTTCGAGGTTCCGCGACTGGACACGGAAGCTTGCGGGTTGCACTCCGGCCACTCGAGCACTTGGAATCGTCGCCCTGTTCAGGGTAGCTCGTCTTATGACCAAGTCATTTGAGGGAACTAACCCAACTTGGGTGAAGAAAGCTAGTAGCGAAGAGGAACGGATTCACATTCCCTCCGTACAGCTAGATCAGGCGATTGCCACTGAACAGGAGTTCCTGTTCAAGAGGGCACAGTCCTCACCGAGAACGGATGCGCCAATTGCCCTAATCACAGCCGACTCCGGTCACTTGCCAATAGCGGATCGAACTGTTGATGTAGTATTGACGTCACCCCCGTATCTCACGCGGATTGACTACGCTGTAGCGTATTCTAGGGAATTGGCCATTCTGGGCCTCGACATCTTTAATGATAAGAAGATTCGGTACGCCCTCATGGGAACTACTCTCACGCGAAATGAATTTTTCAACCGCGAGACTTTGGGTTCGGTGGCGTCAGCGCTTCTCGGTAAGATTGAAGCCCACGACAGTAAAGCTTCTACGGGCTACTACTTGAAGCAAGCGCGACAATACCTTACAGATCTGACTTGCAGTCTCGATGAGATCACGAGAGTTTCCAAATTCAACGGACTCATGCATCTCGTGGTCCAGGACTCCTACTACAAGGATGTGCCTGTAGCGCTAGCAGACATTTGCATTGATGAGTCACAGCGGCGGGGTTGGGTTCTGGAGGAACGCGAGAATTTCCCAGTCCGCCGTCTTTTGACTTCTCTGAACAAATCAGCGCGTGCATATACCAAGGGCGAAGTAGCGGAAACCGTGGTCACTCTCAGGAGGAAAAGCTAGTGGACGAGGTAGTATCAGCAAGCCCCGACCAGCTTATCCGAGCCGTAGACATGAAGATTTCTGCGGTGCGAACCCAAAGCTTGGACTTCTCATTCAACGAGTTGGCCAATATGCATGCCGAGGGCGAGCTGATAATCGATCCTGAATTCCAGCGAATGTTTCGCTGGACCGAAGGAGCCCAAGCGCGATTCATCGAGTCCCTACTCCTAGAGCTGCCTGTTCCGCCAATCTTCCTCATCGAGAGAGATGACCGCATTTATGAGTTGATCGATGGGTTGCAACGCATCTCGTCTTTCCTGCATTTTCGGGGTCAGCTAGTCATCGACGATAAGAAGCTTGAGCCCCTAATTCTTTCCGACTGTGACATCGTCAAAGAGCTGAATGGAAAATCTATTAAGGATCTTCCTCGCGCCCTTGATATCAAGCTGAAGAGAAGCTACATCCGCGCCGAAATCTTGCGCAAGGAAAGTGACCCACGACTCCGCTATTACATGTTCAAGCGTCTCAACACTGGCGGGGAACGACTGGCAGAGCAGGAAGTCAGGAACGCAACGATTCGGCTTCTCTCCAATGACTTCAACCAATTCATTGTGAGCCTTAGCCGGAATACGGACTTCTCCGCTTCAATTGACGCAATTACTGAAAACGCAGTAAGGCGCAAGTTCGACCAGGAGCTCGTACTGCGGTTCTTTTCCTTCAAGAATGCCGGGGAGCTATACAGGCACGATATTGCAGATTTTCTGACAGACTACATGGAAGCCGTCTCGGATCCCACGGCACCAACAGAGTTTGATTATGAGGAAGAACGGAAGATCTTCGAGAAAACATTCCGTGTCATTAAGAGGATTTCTGACATCCTCGATTACGGCTCCAGGATCTTCGGCACCATAGCGCCGTCGGGCCAGCCGAAGAGTCAGTTCTCTGTCTATCACTATGAAGGTATCGCTCTCGGTATCCAACGCGTGATTGACAGGGTTAATATCGACGATGATGTCCAGATGCAAGCCTTGGCAGACGTCGTAAAATCTGGAAAGGTCGACCAGAAGTTCCTGAAAGCGACAGGCGGAGGGAAGAACGAGCGCAACGCGCTAAAAGCTCGCGTTGGATACTTCGAAGACCGGTTTGACGGAGCGCTGGCTTGAACATCGTTGAGCTGCGAGCCGAGCTTGAAAATGATTTGAGCTGGCGGCTCGACGAACTTCGCCATTTGCGAAACACGCTGCTGGCAGGGGACTCTGCTGATCAGTGGTCCGCCACGGCAATGCGAACAATTCTTGTTATGCAGTACGCGCACCTTGAAGGCTTTACGCGGAACGCATTTTCGGTGTATGTCAATGCTATCAATGAGAAGTCGCTCAAGGCTAATGAGCTACAACCACAGTTGATGGCCTCGGCCTTAACGGCCGAGTTCGAAGCCATGCGAAAGAATGTGAGTACTGACGAAGAAAAGGAGGAAGATGGGCGCCTAACTCGTCGAGCAAAGAATCAAGTCATCTTCGTTCAAAAGTTGCAAGAGGTTTCAAGCGCCCCTGTTGAGATCGTTGCAGAAATTGCAGCCTCGATGGAAATGAACTTGGGACGTGATGTTCTGAGGCGCTGCCTTTACATGCTGGCCATTCCTAGTAGCCAGGTCAGCGGCCAGCAATTCAACGCCATAGAGTTTGTCAAAAACGCCAGAAACGACATTGCTCACGGGAGCCGCCGGGAGAGCATCTCACCCCGAATGTTTGAATCCCATAGGGCGAAATGTGAGCAGTTCATGAATGACTTGATACGACTAGTAACATCAGCAGTTTCCAACGAGTGGTTTAAACTGGGAGCAGTCGTAGTCGACTAGCTACTTGCCCCTGAAGAAGTCCGGGGCTTTGGTGGGAGTGACCTGGTCGGAGGGCTGGTGTGGGCTTCTGGTTGCCGCCACAGTGTGAAG